>JAUYSA010000523.1 GCA_030696545.1 Hyphomonadaceae bacterium | reverse complement strand
CGGCACCGCGAACTCGACCGCTCGATTGACGAGCTGGAAACCGCCGGCGGCGACGACATCAAGGTCATGGGCCTCAAACGCGAAAAGCTGCGCGTGAAAGACAGGATCGCGTGGCTCTCGTCCAAGATCACGCCGGATATCATCGCCTGACAGATTGAACCTGACGAACTTGGCGCGCCCTGCTCGCGCACGGCGCGAGCAATCGAGCATGCTGCGCGGACATTACGTGACAGTTTTGCATCGAAGACGCGCAAACCGAGTTCCGGGCAGGAATTCGCGCGGACTGCACAAGACTCCTGAAACCCGTTCAGGTGATCTGCGCACCGGAAATCCACCCGGGGAGCGCGACTATGTCTCGATCAACAATTTCAACCGCAAAATTCATGGCCAGCCTGATGGCCGCCGCCTCCGCCGCCGCCCTCATGGCGGCCCCGGCGGTTGCCCAGCAGACGGCTGACGACAGCCGGCTCGACGTGGTGATCATCACCGCGACGCAGCGCGAGGAGAACCTGCAGGACGTGCCGGTCTCGGCGGCCACCCTGCCCGCAGACCAGCTGGCTTCTATCTTCTCGTCCGGCGAAGACGTGATCGCACTCGCCGCGCGCGTGCCTGCCCTTTACGCTGAAAGCTCGAACGGCCGCGTCGCTCCGCGTTTCTACATCCGCGGCCTCGGCAACACCGACTTCGACCTTGCCGCCTCGCAGCCCGTCTCGATCATCATGGACGATGTCGTGATGGAGAACGTCGTTCTCAAATCAACGCCGATTTTCGACGTCGACCGCGTCGAGGTCTATCGCGGCCCGCAAGGCACGCTGTTCGGCCGCAACACCACAGCCGGCATTATCCGCTTCACCTCCGTCAAGCCGAGCGACGAATTGGATGCGCGTGCGCAGACGTCTTACGGCTCCTACGGTTCGTTCTCCTTTGACGGCGGCATCGGCGGCAAGATCGTCGATGGCGTCTCGGGCCGCGCCTCGATGCTCTACCAGCACCGCGACGACTGGATCGACAACACCTTCACACCGGGCGACAACGACATCGGGGGCTTCGACGAGATCGCCGCGCGTGGACAGTTGCTATTCACGCCTAACGAACAGCTCGACATCCTGCTCAATGGCCACGTCCGCAAGCTCGACGGCACGGCCGCGGTGTTCCGCGCCAACGTTCTCGATGCCAACGGCGATCTGAACGGCAATTACGACCGCGACAGCGTCAGCTTCAACCAGGGCGGCGGCAACCCGCAGGAGTATAAAGGTTTCGGCGGGTCTGCGAACATCAACTACGACTTCGGCGACGTGGTCCTGACATCGATCACGGCCTATGAGTCCGCCGAAGGCTTCAGCCGCGGCGACATCGACGGCGGCGTTGCCGGCGCCGGACCCGGCTTCATCCCGTTCGATTCCGACACGCAGGATTCGATCGACGATCTCGACCAGACGACGCAGGAACTGCGCCTCGCCAGCGACACAGCGGGCCCGCTGCAGTGGCAGGCCGGCGCTTACTTGTTCGACTCATCTGTCACGATCACCACGGTTGGACCGTCCGGCTTCCCGCCCCCTGCCACGCTGCAGCACGACAACACATCGTGGGCCGTCTTCGGTCAGGTCAGCTATGACTTCACCGATGCGCTGACCGTCACGGGCGGCGTCCGCTACACCGACGATGACAAGGACCTGACTGTCGCCGCCGCGCCGATCAACAATGTCAGCATCTCCGACAGCCATGTAAGCTGGGACCTTAGCGCGATGTACGACATCACGCCTGACGTCTCGGTGTTCGCGCGCGTAGCCGATGGCTTCCGTGGCCCATCCATCCAGGGCCGCGACG
Organism: Hyphomonadaceae bacterium; assembly: GCA_030696545.1. Classification (GTDB taxonomy): domain Bacteria; phylum Pseudomonadota; class Alphaproteobacteria; order Caulobacterales; family Hyphomonadaceae; genus UBA7672. The sequence continues at coordinate 11,561 of JAUYSA010000523.1, read as the reverse complement.
TCGCCTTCTTCAACCCGCCATCGGTCGCTCAGTCGGAAACTGTCATCTCGTATGAAGCTGGCTTCAAGTCGACCCTGTTCGACACGCTTCGCCTCAACGCTGCGGCATTCACCTACGAAGTCTCGGATATCCAGCTCACCGCTGTCGGCGGAGGCGGCAACCTTGTGCAGCTGGTCAACGCCGACAAGGGCAAGGCCTGGGGCTTTGAAGTCGATGCTGAATGGGCGCCGCTCGACAACCTCGTCTTCACGGGCGGCTTCTCCTACGTCGACAGCGAAATCGATGACGACAACCTGGCGGTGGGCATCTGCGCTCAATGCACCGTCACCGACCCGCTCGTCGTGATCAATGCTCAGACCCGCGCCCTCGTGGACGGCAACCCGTTCCCGAACGCGCCTGAGTCGATCGCAAACTTCACCGCGCGCTACTCGGTACCCTTCGGCAATGACGGCGAACTCTTCGCCTTCACCGACTGGGCCTATCAGGGCGAGACCAGCCTCTTCATCTACGAGTCGACCGAGTTCACCACCGACGATCAGTTCGAAGGCGGCCTGAAATTCGGCTGGGCCCGTACGGATGGTTCGCTCGAAGTTGCCGCGTTCGCTCGCAACATCACGGATGAGGACAACATCAAGGGCGGTATCGACTTCAACAACAACACCGCTTTCGTGAATGATCCGCGCGTGATCGGCGTGTCGGTTCGCGTCGCCAACTAAGGCTGCGTAAGCAAACATCTGAAACGACAAGGCCGTCCCGGACATCCGGGGCGGCCTTTTCATTTGTAGCGCAACCTCTCGCCACTACCGGCCCAAATGCAAAGCGCCGCCCCCGTTAGGGAGCGGCGCCAGGCTGAGTAGGCTAGACTGTAAAGCTTACGACGACTGCTGCGGCGTTTGCGGAGCGGTCGGCTGTTCCGAGACCGGAGCAGCAGCTTCAGTCGGTTCCGGCTTCGGCCCAGTCGTGCAGCAACGGATCTGCATTTCGAGGACCTGGTCGTTGAAGCGGCAACCTTCGTCGCTGATCTCACGCAGGATCGACGGAGCGCCCGCGCGATAGGTGAAGCGCGTCTGTACGCAAGACTGCACCTTGTAGCCCGTTCCGCACGCACCAACTTTCGACTTCTGAACCGTCTTGGTTTCGCAGTTGAAAGCAGCCTGCGTCATCGCAGCGTCAGCGGCAGCCTTGGCTGCGTCGGCCGAAGCCTGTGCCGAGTTGGCGCGCGACAGGGCGCTGTCAGCAATCTGACGCGCCTGGCTGAGGCTCATGTTCGTTTCGGAAAGCGCGCGCTTCTGACCGTCGACTTCGACGTTCATCTTGCACACGTCCTTGTTCAGATTGTCGGGGTTCGAGCAGTATTCAACGACAGTCATGTCTTCTGGAATCTGCTGGCACGCAGAAGCGGCAAGCGCCATGGCAACCGCAGCTGCGATCATCTTGAAATTCATACTTGGTATCCTCCATCACCTTCCCGGAACATGGCTCGACGCGCCTCAGGGGCAAGTGAAACAACCGCAAACCTTCGCGCAATCAGCAGCTTGCAGCGCACAACACCCTCATTGCGCAAGCGCGATAAACGCGATTTCCGATTACGCAGAATTCATCCGCGTCCTGACGATCCTGATTCAATTGCGATTCCGCAACGCACGCCGGCGAGACGACACCCTTCATTCCCGCAGCAACGCAGCCGCGTTTTAGCTGCATGAATTTTTGCTCACGCTCCGCTGACCTATCGATTCCCGCTATGGCGACGCCTACTCCCGCGCGAGCGCCTCGATTGGATCGAGCTTCGATGCACTGCGCGCCGGCAGGAAACCGAACGCTACGCCGATCGCTGTTGAGCACGCGAACGCCATCACGATCGATGCAAGGGAGAAGTCGAGCACGAAGGACGAATTGAACAGCGGGAAGATAACCCCGAAGCTCAACGCCAGCCCGACGCCCAGCGCCCCACCGATCATGCACACCAGCACAGCCTCGATCAGGAACTGCTGCATGATATCGCCCTGCCGCGCGCCCACCGCCATGCGCACGCCGATCTCCTTCACGCGCTCGGTCACGGACACCAGCATGATGTTCATGACGCCAATCCCGCCGACGATCAGCGAGATCACCGCGATCGACGCGATCAGCAGCGTCAGCGTGCCGGTTGTCTGCTCGATCGACTGACGGATCTCGTCTGTGTTGTTGAGATAGAAGTCCGTCGTCCCATGCCTGCTTGCGAGCAAGCTGGTGATGCCGGCCTGCGCTGCGTCCATCGATGCGTCATCGCTCACCCGCACAGTGATGCCGCGCAGATAGGATTGCCCCAAGAGCCGCCGCATCACCGATGTATAAGGCGCATAGACGTTCAGCTGATCGGCCCCAAACCCGCTCGACGCTGATTTGGCGACACCGACAACACGCGCGGGCATCTTCCCGACCAGGATCACCTGCCCGATTGGATCAGTTCCATCCGCAAACAGCGTGTCGCGCGTGTTCGGATCAATCACCACATCCTGCGATAGTGACGATACGCTCTCGGCGGAGATCAGACTGCCGGAAACCAGCTGCATCCCGCGCACGCGGAAATACTGGTCGCCCACGCCATTCACCGTGGCCGATGTTTCGACATTCCCGCGCCTCAACGTTGCGCTCGTGCTCACTGTCGGCGTCACGCTGTCGACGTAGGATTGCTGCGCGATGGCATCTGCATCCGCCACAGTCAGCGTCCGCGTCGCTGAAGCGCGCCTGTCGCCAAAGCCCGTGCCCGGCCGCACGTCGATCGTGTTCGTGCCAAGCGCGCTGATGTTGGACAGCACTTGCTTGCGCGACCCCTCGCCCAGCGCCACGACCGACACCACCGCCGCAATGCCGATGATGATGCCCAGCATCGTCAAAAAGGTGCGCAGCTTGTGCGCCCGCATCGCGCGCAGAGCCATGCGGAACGCTTCGCCGAACCTGTCGCGCCAGCTCGCGGCGCCATGCGTCAGCGGCGCGCGAGGCTTGTCATCAACCTCAGCCAGGCTCACGCCCGCCTTTCGTGTATCGGAAACGATCACGCCATCGCGGATTTCGATGATCCTGTCGGCGTGCTCCGCAACTTGCATGTCGTGGGTCACGATAATGATCGTGCGACCCTCGGCATTCAGCTGCCGCAGGATGCCCATCACCTCTTCACCCGTTGTCGTGTCCAGCGCGCCTGTCGGTTCGTCCGCCAGGATAACGTCGCCGCCATTGATCAGCGCCCGTGCAATCGACACGCGCTGTTGCTGACCGCCGGACAGCTGGCTCGGCGTATGCCCAGCGCGATCCTTCAGGCCCAGCCGCGCCAGCAGTTTCTTCGCATCTGCGCGACGCTCCGCCGGCGGACGACCCAGATAGATCGCGGGCGTCTCCACATTCCCCGCCGCCGTAAGGTCCGACAACAGGTGGTAGCGCTGGAAGATAAATCCGAAATGCTCGCGGCGCAGAGCCGCCAGATCATCGGGCTCCATGTCGCGCGTATCGCGCCCCAGCACGCGATACGTGCCGGATGACGGACGGTCGAGACAACCGAGAATGTTCATCAGGGTCGACTTGCCCGACCCGGACGAGCCCACGATCGCAACCATCTCGCCATGCTCGATCGTGAGGCTGACATCCTTCAGCGCGACGACGACTTCATCGCCGGCAGGAAATTCACGCGTCACGTTCCTGAGTTCGATCAGCGTTGGGGCCAAGCGTTTCACAGGTCGAGCTGGCTGCTCGCAGAAAGTCGACTGATCGGGCGGGCTCATGGGCGCGAGCCTCCGCCGCCCATGCCGCGACGGCTGCCGCCGCCAGCAAGCGGGTTGCTGCTCTGACTTTGCGAGCGCGATGCCTTCTGGTCAGCGGTCACTTCTGCGACGACGATCTTCTCGCCCTCGCTCAGGCCTTCGGTGATCTGAGCGGTGACGTTGGTATTGATGCCCACCTTCACGGCGCGCTGTTCGATCTCGCCATTTTCTTTCACGACCTTCGCGAAATAACCTTCACGCCCACGGCGCTCCAGCGCGGAGGAAGGAATGGTCAGCGCGTCCTTCGCCGACGCTTGGACGATATAGACCTGCGCCGTCATGCCGGTCTTCAGCTTGCCGTCTGCGTTGTCCACGTCGAACAGGCCGTTGTAATAGACGGCGCTCGCCGTGCTGGACGACGTGGAAGACGTCGACTCAATAGACTCCGGTGCAGGCGCAACTGTGCGCAGCTTGGCATAGTGACGCTTGGTTGAATCGCCCAGCGTGGTGAAATAGACGTCCTGCCCTGCCTCGACCTTCTCGACGTCGGCTTCGGAAATTTCCGCGCTGACTGTCATCTTGTCGAGCTGCGCCAGCATCACGATGGTGGGCGCCGACTGGTTCGCGTTCACCGTCTGGCCCTCTTCCGTCACAACCGCGACGATCGTGCCGTCCATCGGCGCGACGATTTTGGTATAGCCAAGATTGGTCTCGGCCGTGTTGAGCGTAAGGTTGGCTTGCCTGATCTGCGCGCTCGCCGCCGCGAGATTGGCGCGGGCATTGGCAAGCTGGGACTCGGCCGCTTCAAAATCCGACTTGGCAGACGCGCCCTGCTCATACAGCCGCTTCTGCCGCTCATAGTTCAGCTGGGCTTGCGTCAGGTCTGCGTTCGCAGCCGACCGTTGCGCGGTCACATTCGAAAGTCCGGCCTGCGCATTGCTGACGGTATTGATCTGGTTGCGGGAATCGATGTCCGCGATCGGGTCGCCCGCCTTCACCGTGTCTCCCAATTCGACGTAGAGCTTCTTCACCTGGCCAGACGCCTGCGCGCCGACGCTGATCAGCTTGGCAGGCTCCAGAACACCTGTCGCCAGCACCGTCTGTTCGATGTCGCCGCGAGCGACTGACGCGGTCACGATCTCAGGCTTCGCCGCGTTGAACGGATTGAATACAAACGCCAGCGCAACAAGCGCCAGCACCGCGCCGCCCAACAGCCACGGCCTGCGCTTCAAACCAGAGAGAATGGAAGCAACGCGCCCTTTCGGCGCCTCGTCTTTCTTGTCGATCGTGTCGATCTCGCTTGGGAGCAGGTCGGTTGTCGTATCTGCGGGCATTGGGGAGGCCTCTTGCGTTACCATCGCTGGTTCAACGCAGATGTGGGGCCTTCCTTTCCCTCAATGATGTCCGAGAGAGTCACATTTCGTCCCGCGCAAACGCCCTGAGACAGCCCGTTACAACTCTCGCGATCTTGTGTCTGCTGAAGCCTGAACGCCTGTTCACTCCGCCAGTTGCTGCGAGCCGAAGAAAAGTGCCGCACCAAAATCGATACGCTGCCTTTTCGTTTCACCTCGTCGTGAGCTGTGTCGCGAAATGTGCCGAACACCCCTCACACCGTGTCTGTGCGACAAGTTGCGACAGTCCTGAACGCAAATAAACAACGGCCATAAGCGCCGTTCACCCGCCAAAGCGTTCTCTGGTCCCAGTCCACGACGCCACTCCTCCCCGGCGCCAGCGGATCTCAAGAAGGAGACCAGACATGAAACGCTTTATCCTCGCCGCCACCGCTCTTGCTGCGGTCGCCGCTCCCCTCGCAGCCCCGGCCGCCTTCGCGCAGCCCCGCGGTTACGAACAGTCGTACAACCAGCGCGGCAATGACTATCGCGATGACCGCCGCGACGATCGTCGCGATCGCGACACACGCATCGTGGTCCACAACCACAAGACCGTGTGGCGCGACAGCCGCCCGAACGCCCGCTGGGACACGCGCGTCCACAACGGCTATTAGGTGCGGAACGTCTGGTATATCGGCCAGCCCCCGGCTTCGGCCTATCGCAAGGCCGGCTTCCAGCTCGGCTACAAACCCTGGACGCGCGGTGACCGGCTTGGCGACTACAATCGCAGCTATCGCGAAGTCGACTACCGCAGCTATCGCCTGAACGCCCCGCCGCGCGGCCACCACTATGTGCGCGACGACAACACCGGCGAGATCATCCTCGCCGCCATCGCCACCGGCATCATCGCGTCGATCATCCTGAATTGACGTGAGAATTCCATTCAGGCCACGAGGCACGGCCTGACAATATCCGCCCCGGAGAAGAGACGCTCCGGGGCGGCTCTGTGTCTGCGGCAGAATAGTATGCCGCATACGGATCATTATGTTGCATCAGCAACCGATTCCGGTTGCTTAACTTCCCTTCGCGTAAACAGCCGCCATGACAATTCTTGGCATCTGTTTCGACTCGACTTCTCCGGGTGTGGCGCATGGCCATGACGCCGGACTAGTCGTCCTGTCATTCCTGATCGCGGCGCTCGCATCCTTCTGCTCGCTCGACATGGCCGAGCGGATGCGCGCCTCCGAAGGCCGCACGCGGATGTTCTGGCTCGTCATGGCCGGCATCACACTGGGCGGCGGCATCTGGTCGATGCACTTCATCGCCATGACGGCATTCCACTCGCCGATCGAACAGGGCTACGACCCCGCCCTCACGCTTCTGTCTGGCCTCATCGCAGTCGCCGCCGTCACAGCCGGCCTTGCAGCCCTCGGACGCAAGCCGGGCCTCCTCCGCCTCATAGGCGCCGGCGTGTTCGTCGGCATGGGCGTCGTCGTCATGCACTACATGGGCATGAGCGCCATGAAGATCGCCGGCGAGGTCGCCTACCGTCCCGAACTCTTCTCCGCCTCTGTCGTGATCGCCCTCACTGCCGCCACCGTGGCGCTGTGGCTAGCCGCCAACCTCTCCCTGCTCTGGCAACGCGCCGGCGCCGCCATTGTCATGGCCATCGCCATCTGCGGGATGCACTACACCGGCATGACCGGAACCGTTCTCATCGCCGCCCCGGTCATCATGCCGCAAGAGGCGCTGTTCTCAAAGAACGTACTCGCGGCCTTCGTCGCCATCAGCACGGGATGCTTCGTCGCCATCGCACTTGTCCTCGCCTTCATCGACCGGCGCCTCGAAGCAAGCTCCGTCCGCGAAGCCCAGCGCCTGCGTGAACTGAACGCCGATCTCGAACACGCCCGCCGCGAGGCCGAAGCCGCCAACCGCGCCAAATCCGCCTTCCTCGCCACCATGAGCCACGAGATCCGAACGCCCATGAACGGCGTTCTCGGGATGCTGGAAGTCACGCTCCGCAAGCGCATCGACGAAACCATGCGCGACCACCTCACCCTCGCCCGCGACAGCGCGGTGAACCTCCTGACCATCCTCAACGACATTCTCGACTATTCGAAGCTCGAAGCCGGCCAACTCCAGCTTGAACGCATGTCGTTCAGCCCCCGCCAGGTCGCCGACGAAATCGCTTCGATGCTCACGTCCAGCATTGCCCAGAAAAACGTGCGGCTTGACGTCGCCATTGATCCGCTGGTTCCCGCCTGGATCATCGGCGACCCGACCCGCTTCCGCCAGATCCTGCTCAACCTCGCCTCCAACGCCGTCAAATTCACCGACGCCGGCGCGATAGCGATCCACATCGGCTATCTCGACGGAGACGCGCCCCATATCCTCCGCGTCGAAGTCCGCGACACCGGCATCGGCATACCGGAAGACATCCGCTCGAAACTGTTCAACCGCTTCAGCCAGGCAGACGCCTCGACCACACGTCGCTTCGGCGGCACCGGCCTCGGCCTCGCCATCAGCCGTGAACTTGTCGCCTGCATGGGCGGCGAGATCGGCGTCACCTCGCACGTCGGCAAGGGCAGCACCTTCTGGTTCGAAATCCCGACCGAACCCGGCGCCGAACCCGAAGTGAAAGCCACTGGCCGCTCAGTCGCCACCAGCGGCGCCCGCCTGCGCATCCTGGTCGCCGAAGACAATGCCGTGAACCAGAAAGTCCTGCGCACGCTCCTGTCCGGCCAGGGCCACGACCTGCACTTCGTCGGCGATGGCAGCCAGGCCGTCGAAGCCGCCCGCGACGGCGCATTCGACCTCGTGCTGATGGACGTCTCCATGCCGGTGATGGACGGACCCACCGCCACGCGCCATATCCGCACTCTGCCCGGCGCCGCTTCGCGTGTGCCGATCATCGCCCTCACCGCCAACGCCATGGCGGGGGATCGCGAAACTTACATCGCCGCCGGCATGAACGACTATGTTTCCAAGCCCGTGAACCTCGACCTGCTGCTTGCCGCCATTGCGCGACAGGCGCCCGGCACAGCCGGCTCCACGCTCGACCCCGAGCCCGCGATCACGACGCACGACACATCGCCAGACAACGAAGCAGCCCTCGCCGCCGTCAGTGCTGACCTCGACGACCTGCTCGCTGCGTTCGATGCGCCGCCTACCAAACGCGAAGCGGCCTGAAGCCTACTTTTCGTACTTGAAGCTGACACGCAGCTTGGTGCGAAAGCTTTCGATCTTGCCGTCGTCGCCCAGCGTAATGTCCTGCGCGACGACTTCGGCCACCCTCAGATCGCGCAGGGATGACGCGGCCGTCGCCAACGCCTCTCGCGCGGCTTCCTCCCAGCTCTTGGCACTCGTACCGATGATGTCGGTGACGCGATACACACTCATGTCGGCCTCCTGTCAGCTAGGACGACAGCGGGCTCCCGATGCACGTTCGCGTCAAGTTCCCGCGCGGGTAAGGCTTGCGGCCCGGACCACTGGAGTCATCCAATAGCTGGCGACCAGACCATGACAATAAGTGGGGTAGCGACCGCCACGACAATGAACGACAGCGGCAATCCAAGCCGCCAGTAATCGCCGAACTTGTAGCCGCCCGGCCCCATGACCAGCGTGTTGCACTGATGTCCGATCGGCGTGAGGAAATCACACGCCGCTCCAACCGCCACCGCCATGAGGTAAGCGTCAGGATTCACATTAAGCTGCGTCGCTACAGCCGCCGCGATCGGGGCGACGATAAGCACGGTGGCGGCATTGTTCAGGAAAGGCGTCACGGCCATCCCGACAATGATCAGCGAGGCAACTGCAAGATAGGGCGGCAGCGGACCGAGAAAGTCAGCTAGCGGTCCGGCGATCAACGCAGCTCCGCCAGTTCGCTCGATACTCTCGCTCAGCGGAATCAGAGCCGCCAGCAGAACGAGAAGCGACCCATCAATGGCGCGATAGGCCTCGGCCATGCTCATGACGCGCAGCATCAGCACGCCCACGGCGGCGGCCGCAAACGCCACATGGATCGGCAGCCACCCGGCTGCGATGGCGACAATCGCGGCCACCAGCAGCAACACCGGCGCATAACCGAACCGCTTCACGCCCAGCGCCATCTGCCTTTCCGACAGCGGAAGAATGCGCAGGTCGGCGAAGGCTTCGCCAATGTCGCCCTCCTCCGCCTTGAAGATCACCACGTCGCCCGGACGCAGGCGGATCGACCGCAGCTCGCTGTTGAGCTGTCCACCTTCACGGCTGACGGCAAGCAGGCTGAGGCCATATTGCTCGTAAAGCCGCGACTGGGCGACGGTTCTACCAGTAAGCCTCGAATCCCGGCCGATCACGCCCTCCGTCACCTTGACCTCGGCGCCTGCTTCCTTTTCCTCGCGGTGACGCTCACCCGTGAGCGACAACTTGGCGGTGGCCGCGAACTTCTCGAGTTCGGCCTGCTCGCCTTCGACAATGATGTGATCGCCTTCCACCAGCAGCTTGTCCGCGAGAGGCTTTCCCTTCTTGGCCCCAACGATGGAGACAATGTCCACATCTTCAGTGCCGAGGGCGTCCAGCTCCGAGAACGGCTTTCCGATCCACTCCGAATCCTTCGGAATTGAAAGCTCGGTCGTATAACGCGCGCCTTCAAGCGCTGCCTCCACCTGTACGGGCGGCTCGCGATCGATCTTCACGAAGAACTGCGCGATCGCAAGAAACACAAAGCCCGCCGCACAGACGCCCAGACCGACAGGCGCAAAGTCGAACAACTGATAGGGCTCCCCCAGCATCGACTCCCGCACGCTTGATACAATGACGTTCGGAGATGTCCCCACCAGCGTCACCAGCCCGCCGAGCAGGGAGGCGAACGACATCGGCATGAGCAGGCGAGATACCGGCGTTCCGCTCTTCCGCGCCGTCTGGATGGCCACCGGCATCAGGATCGCCAGCGCGCCGATATTCTTCGTCAGCATCGAAAGGAACATGACAGCCCCGGCGAACGCCGGAATCTGGAATCGGGGGTCAGACAGGCGCCCCAGCACGGGCCGCAACACCCGCTCCAGAAGACCCGATCGCCCGATCGCTGCGCTCAGCACCAGAACGGATGCGATGATCCAGATCAGGTCTTCCGCGAAGCCGGAGAACATGCGGTCGGATTCGATCACGCCGAGCAGGACGCCCAGCACAAGCACAAGCAGCGCCACCAGATCATAGCGAAGCTTGCCCCAGACGAAGAGCGCGACCGCTCCAGCCATCAGGGCGAACGCCAGTCCTTGTTGCAACGTCATGTGGGTCCCCGCGCCGCAGCTTAGTGCGCCAGAGACCATCAACTATCGAGAATCAGGCGGGTTCCACAACTTCACAAATGATCCGGTTTCCTTTTCACGCGTTTCCACCCGTGGACCCGAGGAGACCGATATGGCCGACAATGATTCCAAAATCGCGGCGCAGGTTGGCGCCGCTGCGAAAGGCGTCGCCAAGCAGGCGGAAGAGGTCCGCAAAAGCGCGACCCAGCTTGAAGCCTCCGCCGGCGCCGTTGAACGCAGCACGGACTACCTTACGGAAAGCGCGGACCGCAGAACGGTGCTCTCCGCCGACCGCACAGTGCTGGCGGCCGAGCGGACCTATGCCGCGTGGATCCGCACCGGCTTGGTTGCGCTTGCAAGCGGCATCGGCGCAAAGGCGCTCACTGCGGGTCAGCTCCCCGCCTGGCTGGCTATTACCAGTTCGGCAGCCATGATTCTCTTCAGCATGTTCTGCTTTCTTGCCGCCGTCTGGCGAAACCTGCAGAGCATCGCGCCGCCGGAACCGACCATGAAGCGGTTGCCTTCGATCGTGCTGATCCTGTTCTCGCTGCTGCTATCGGCGGTCTCGCTCGCGACGCTCTACGTGGCCGTATTCGGATTCATCTAGAGTTCTGAAGGGGCCGCCTCGCCTACTTCCCATCCATCAGCTTGCGCGCCAGATAGGTGAACTCCAGTGCAGAGCGCTTCGCAGCTTCACGCTGGTTGGCGGCCGCAGAATGCCCGCCATCGATATTCTCGTAATAGAGGAAGGGCTTGCCCAGCTCCTCCAGACGCTTGGCCATCTTCCGCGCATGGCCGGGATGCACGCGATCATCCTTGGTCGACGTCTCGAAATAGATTTCAGGGTATGTCTTCGCCGGATCGACATTATGGTAGGGCGACAGCGTCTCTAGGAAAGAGCGCTCCTCCGCCACGTCCGGATCGCCATACTCCGCCATCCATGACGCGCCCGCCAGCAGCAGGTGGTAACGCAGCATGTCCAGCAGCGGCACCTGGCAGACGATCGCCCTGAACAGGTCCGGCCGCTGCGTGAACATAACGCCCATCAGGAGGCCGCCATTCGAGCCGCCCATAGCGCCCAGCTTTTCCTTCGACGTGATCTTCTTCGCGATCACATCCTCGGCCACCGCGATGAAGTCGTCATAGACAACCTGCCGCTTCGTCTTCAGGCCCGCCTGGTGCCAGGCCGGGCCGAACTCGCCGCCGCC
>JAUYSA010000506.1 GCA_030696545.1 Hyphomonadaceae bacterium | reverse complement strand
CGTTTGACACGAGCATCGCAAATGCGCGCAGCACCGCTGTCAGCAAAAGCTGAGGAAGCGGCGGGATTACCAGCCCAGTGTGCGCGCGTTTGTGCCGTCTCATGGGTTGGAGAATAGCCCTCACTTCTCGCCCGGTTGAATCTAGAGGGCGCTATCCCCCATCTTTATTGCGCAGGTCGTTGAATCCGTTCGGGAAGAATTTTGGCCGTCCTACGAATTCGATGTCACGCTATCCCCCAATCTCGTGATCACCACAGCCTGTCATCCCGGCCGTAGCGAAGCGGAGAGCCGGGAACCATCGATAGGCTGTCGTGCTCTCACAATGGGTCCCGGCCATTGTTGCTTTCTTGGGCTGCGCGCTTCCGGGATGACAGGTGGTGGATGCGCGTCGTGAATTACGGGAGACGGTTGTGAGGGGTGAGATTGTGCTGGTGGGGGTGGAAAAGGGCGGTTTCCTTGCACGGATTGACCTTTGCGGTGGGGCCGCGTAGAAGCCCCCTCCATGCAAGTTTCGTTTTTCAAGCGCTATTGGAAGACCATTATCCCCGCGGGGCTGATGGCGCGCTTGGCTATTACGAACTAGCCAGAAGCCCGCCGACCAGCCCCGCCGGAAACCGGATGGGGCAGAGTTCGCCCCGTCTCCCGGCTAAAGAGGAGACTACCCCGTGACTGAGGCAACAACGACCGCCGCTCGCGATGCCAAAACCGGCGTTGGTACGAAGACGGTTGCCGTGATTGGCGCGACGGGCGCCGTGGGCGCGGAGATGCTGCGCTGCCTTGAGGACTCCAGCTATCCGACGGGAAAGCTGAAGGCGTTTGCGTCTGAACGCTCGGCCGGCAAGCGGTTCAAGTTCAAGGGCCAGGAAGTCGAGATGCAGGTGCTGACGGACGATGCGTTCGCCGGCGTTGATGTGGCGCTGTTTGCTTCCGAGACCGACATCTCGAAGAAGTATGTGCCGATCGCGGCGGCCGCGGGCGCGGTGACGATCGATAACTCGTCGGCGTTCCGCATGGACCCGACGGTTCCGTTGGTTGTGCCGGAAGTGAATGGCGAGCTGATCACGCCGTCGCAGAAGATCTACGCCAACCCGAACTGCGTGGCGGCGATCATGGTCATGGCGCTGTGGCCGCTGCACAAGGCGGGCAAGTTGAAGCGCGTGATTGCATCGACCTATCAGTCGGCGTCGGGCGCGGGACGTCCGGCGATGGACGAGCTGGAGGAGGCGACGCGCGCTTACCTGAAGGGCGAAGCATATCAGCATAAGGTTCTGCCGCATCCGTATGCGTTCAACCTGTTCAGCCACAACACGTCTATCGGCGAGGACGGCTATAATGGCGAGGAGACCAAAGTGGTTGCCGAGCTGCGCAAGATCATGGGCCTGCCGGAGTTGCGCGTTGGCGTGACGTGCGTGCGCGTGCCGGTTCTGCGGGCGCACTCGATGTCGATCACGGCGGAGTTCGCTGACAAGGTTTCGGTGGAAGAGGCGCGGGCGATTCTGTCGAAGGCGCCGGGCGTGAAGGTTGTGGACGATCGCGTGCGTAACCATTTCCCGATGCCGGTCGAGTCGAGCGGGCAGTATGATGTGCTGGTTGGGCGGGTTCGCGAGGATATCTCGGACCCCACGGGCCATTCGCTGGCGCTGTTCATGTCGGGCGACCAGCTTCTGAAGGGCGCCGCGCTGAACGCGGTGCAGATCGCGGAACGAGTTCTCTGAGAGTAGTGTAATGAGTATGGACCGGATTGACGCGGGCTTCGGCGATGTTCTTGATCGCGCAGGCCAGCTTGGAGCAGGTGGAAGCGTGACGCCGACAGCATCAAACGTGCGTGCGGACTGGTCGCCTGCCTCGTGGCGGACGAAGCCGGCCATGCACATTCCGGCTGACTATCCGGACATGGCCAAGCTCGACGCCGTCGAGAAACAGCTGTCGAGCTATCCGCCGCTGGTGTTTGCGGGCGAGGCGCGCACGCTGATGTCGCGGCTGGCCGATGTGGCGCACGGGAAGGCTTTCCTGCTGCAGGGCGGCGATTGCGCGGAGAGCTTCAAGGAGTTCCATCCGAACAATATCCGCGACACGTTCCGTCTGATCCTGCAGATGGCGGCGGCGATGACCTTCGCCGGCGGCAAGCCTGTGGTGAAGGTGGGGCGGATTGCGGGGCAGTTCGCCAAGCCGCGTTCCTCGCCGATTGAAGAGATCGGTGGCGTGACGCTGCCGAGCTATCGCGGCGACAACATCAACGGGATGGAGTTCACGGCGGAAGCGCGGACGCCCGATCCGCAGCGGCTGGTGCAGGCTTATGCGCAGTCGGCGGCGACGCTGAACCTGCTGCGCGCGTTTGCGCAGGGTGGCTATGCGAGCCTCGCCAACGTGCATCGTTGGATGCTTGGGTTCGTAGAGCGCTCACCCGCGGCCGAGCGCTACAGGGCCCTTGCTGCACGCATCTCTGACGCGATGGACTTCATGGCGGCTTGCGGCATCACGCCGGAGACGACGCCCGCGCTGTCGCAGACGGAGTTCTATACCAGCCACGAAGCCCTGCTCCTTGGTTATGAGCAGGCGATGACGCGGGAAGATTCCACGCGTCCGGGCGAATACTATGACACCGGCGCGCACATGGTGTGGATCGGGGATCGCACGCGGCAGCTGGATGGCGCGCATGTCGAGTTCTGCTCGGGCATTCGCAATCCGGTGGGCATGAAGTGCGGGCCGTCACTGGCGCCGGACGACATGATGCGCCTGATCGACAGGCTGAACCCGGACAACATTCCGGGCAGGCTGACGCTGATCGCTCGGTTTGGCTCGGACAAGGTCGAGAGCGGGCTGCCGAAGCTGGTGCGTGCGGTGCAGAATGAGGGGCGCACGGTGGTGTGGTCGTCTGATCCGATGCACGGCAATATCGAGAAAACCGATGGCGGCTACAAGACGCGGCCGTTCGACCGCATCCTGAACGAGGTGAAGTCGTTCATGGACGTGGTCGAGGCGGAAGGCGCGCATCCGGGCGGCATCCACCTTGAGATGACGGGCCAGGATGTGACGGAATGCACGGGCGGCGCTCATCAGATTTCGGCGCTGGACCTGCAGGATCGCTATCACACGCATTGCGATCCGCGTCTGAACAATGAGCAGGCGCTGGAGCTTGCTTTCCTGCTGGCGGAGAAGCTGGCGGCGAAGCGGAAGTCTTAGACCGGCGCGGGTGCGCCGGGTTGGGAGGACCTGATGTGGCGTACCGGAGTTGTTGTCTGGATGGTTGCAATGGCTGCATGTACGCCGCCGCCTGTGCCGCAGGGCAAATGGGCGTGCCTGTCGGATGATGGGCGGCTGTTCATTGATGTCGTCTATGCTGGCGATGGGACGAAGACCGGCACGGCGCGGATGACGCAGGCCGACGGCGCGATCGATTTCGATGTGCAGATGAAGTTTCAGGGCATCTGGTCGCTTAAGGACGACAAGCTGACCGAAAGC
>JAUYSA010000035.1 GCA_030696545.1 Hyphomonadaceae bacterium | reverse complement strand
GGCGACATCGACGCCGCCAGCCGGCCAGGCTCGGACATCTATGATGCGGTCGACACGCTGCTGAAGGGCGTAGAGGTCGAGCTGCCAGGCGGCGCGACGTTCACAGACAAGGACGGGTACGTCCGCAACGCGATCCGCACGCGCTGGTGGGATCCGGAGCTGGTGAGCCTTGGTGAGGCCTACATCGGTCCCAGTGGGATCGTGCTGCCGGACGGCGATATTCCTCCAGACAGTCGCATCGCGGAACCAGACCGCCCGACCTTCATCGGACACTATTGGTTTGATCCCGACGAAACCCCCGCCCCTGCATCGCGCCGGGTGGCGTGCGTCGACTACAGCGTGGCCAAGGGCGGGCCGCTAGTCGCCTATCGGTTTGACGGTGGTCCTGAGCTGTCGGCCTCTAACTTTGTCGCCGTCTGAAATGCAGAGCTTCAGCGCATCAGAGCCGTGGATCTCGACGGACGCCTTCGCCAAGCTTGCTGGCATCAGCGTACAGGCCGCCAGGAAGGCGCTGAGGCTGGGCTCGCAAGGCAAGCCTTGGCGGGGTGCTGCGATCCGCGTCCATCGCCTCCGCGCGCGCGGAGGGCTCGCCTACCAGGTCAGCGTCTCCAGTCTGCCAGCCGATCTTCGACCAGCGGATGATGCTGTTCATAGTGCTCAGCCGCTTCCTCTGCGCGCGACTGTCGAGCAGGAGGGCGTCGCCGTTGACCGTTGGAACGCCATCTCACCTGCGCTCGCCCATCCCTCGCAGTCGCCAGAGCGAGCCGCGGCAGTCACCGTGGCAGCGCGGGCTATCGGGTGCAGCAAACGCACGCTGTATCGGTGGCTCAGCCAATACGAACAGCACGGCTTTCGCGGCCTCGCGCGAGCACGACCGTCGAACGCCGGCGTGCCGCGGATCCTGGTGTCTCGCGTCTTCGATCGAGCGTTTCGTGCGCGCGGCTACAGCGACCGTCATCATCGCGAGATCACAGTTGAACTTGAGAAGGCGTTGAAGGGACTCTGGGCGTCCCGCGCCGAACAGGCCGGCAGTCGAGAGGTCCGCAGGCTCGCGGAATTCCTGCTGCTCGAGATTTGCGAGCGTCGGGCATTGCAGTTGCCCGCGGAAGCCATTCGCCTGAGCCGCCGGTATGTCGAACGCTTCGCGCTCTATCGGGTGGTGAACGCGCGCCGCAACGACCGAAAAGCCTTTGACGACGCCAAGCCTCGCATCCGCCGCGACTGGACTGAGCTCGCGCCGATGGAGCGCATCGTCGCTGATGTGAAGCATCTGGACGTCATCGTAACGCGTCCCGACGGTTCGCCAGCCTGGCCGAAAATCGTCGCTTTCATGGACGCAGGCACTGGGCGGGTATTCGTCCACCTTGTGCTTCTCGAGCGCGGTGAAGGCGTTCGCCAGGAACACGTGATCGAAGGCTTCCTGGCGATGGTGTCGGCGCCCAACTGGGGCTTTCCGCAAGGGCTCTATCTCGACAACGGATCGGAGTTCGGAGCGCTCGCCAAGATCGACAGCGCCTTGCAGCAGCTGAACGAGCCTGGTGTACGGACCCTGATCTACGCGCGACCCTACAATGCGTCGGCGAAGCCCATCGAGAGCCTGTTCGCCCGCCTCGATCGGTATGTGTTCTCGCTGCTGCCTGGCTACGCTGGCCCCAACCGGATGGCAAAGAAGACACAGACCGTGGGTAAGCCGCCAAAGCCCTTCCCAGGAACGTGGGACGAGTTTGGCCGGACGGTGCAAGACCTCATCGCCGCTCACAATCAACGACCCGTGGGAGGACAGTGGGATGATCGGTCGCCGCAGGATTGGCTGAAGACAAAGGCCAGCAGTGGTTGGCGCAGCGCGTCGGTCGATCCGCTGGCGCTCGACGCCGCGTTCTCCGACCGCGATAGCCGCAGGTCTGATCGCGGCGTCCTGAAGATTGGAGGGCATCGCTACACGCATGAGAAGCTGGCCGCCCTGCCCTCCCGCACAATCGTTGATCTCGCCCTGCCGTGGCGTCGCGACGCCGCGCCGCTGGCGAAGCTGGCTGGTGAATGGACGTATCTTCAACGCGAGCGGCTGTTCCCAGCACGATGGATCGAAGGCGCTCATGTCTCGAGCCGCCAACAGACTTCGCAATCCAAGTACGTCTCCGCACTCGCGCGCGAAGCCCCCGCGCTGGACCCGGTCGCCGCAAAGATCCGCTGGTCGAAGCGCCAGGTGCAGGAGGGGGCTAATTCCGTCGGCACGAAGCTCGATCTCTTCCCAGTAGGCCCCAGCGTTGTCATGCGTGAGATCGACCAGCACGAATGCGGCGTCGCGAATCTGAGCGCGCAGGATGTTGTCGATGACGCCGGCGCGCGAGACGTTGCGCAGATCGACGAGGTCGTAGGCGATGCTAGCCCGCACCGCCGGCTTGACGACGTCGTCGACGAAGGGGTCCAGCACGCCATCGCCGAACTTCATGGCGATGAAGCCATAGCGGCCGGCGAACTGCCCGCGCTTCTCCGCCTCATACCGCTCCCAACCCTGCAGGGAGAGACCAAACAGCGTCCCTGACAGCACCCCCACATCGCGCGGGTTGGGGACCGTGATTGGGCCAATCTTGATGATGTCGCCACGCTCGACCAGTTGGTTTAGCAGCCGATCGAACATCTGCCGATTGAAGGCACCGATTAGCGGCGTATCGACGACGTCGTCGATGAAACAGCCGTCGCCCGACTCCGACACGAAGTCGCCGATCTTCTGGATCAAGTTGGACGCTTGGAGCGCGGGGGTCGGAATCCGCGCGGTCGGGGCGAAGGACTCAAGCCAGGTCGTTGTCAGCATCAGTGGCGATGTGCCGCCGCTCGCTGTCCGCAGGGCGTGGCTCAGCGCTGCACGCTGCATTGCCGAGAGCCGCCGCTGCGGTTCAAACCAGCTGACGATCGCCGATCCGGAGATTTCGAACCGACCGCACCCGTCGCAGTCAAACGCTTGCGCGTCGCAGGCGTTGACAGCGCCCGGCATCGTCCGAATGTGCCCTGGCAGACGGGACAGGTGACTAGGTCGGTCACGATCACCTCAGATCGCGAGCGCATCGACTCGCTTATCGCGCCATTGTAGTTGCGGATGTGTCGCGGCGCATCGATCGACGCTCTTGCCCGCAAAGACCAGCCTAAGTGGGGCCTCGAATAGGGCCACGCAGGATCTCGCCTCGACTGCGAAGCCACTCGAAGCATGGCCATGGGGCGGACCCCTTAAAGGTCAGCTTTGAGTCAGCCTTCGCCGTCGGCTGTATGATCGGTCGCAGATTGGTCGCTCGCAGCGTTGGTAGTGCTGCGGGCGATCGTGCGCTTTGCGTCCATTAGCGGCCGCGCAGCGTCTGATTTGCAAAGGTCGGACCCCACGAATCGGCTCTGGCCAACCGCTGACATCCAATCCGCCTGAAAGGCTATCTGCTCGTGGAATCGGTAGGTGTGGCGAATAGAAT
>JAUYSA010000507.1 GCA_030696545.1 Hyphomonadaceae bacterium | reverse complement strand
TGAAAGAGGATGGTGGGCGTGTGCCCCCTCCGTCTTGCGCGCGAGTGCGCGCAATCCACCTCCCCCGCCTTCGGCGGTGGAGGCAATTCCCCTCAGTCGCAAACGACGGTGCGTTTGCCTCCCCCTGCGGCGCAGGGGGAGGTGGATCGCGTGCGGAGCACGCGAGACGGAGGGGGATGGGGAGTTGTGGCTCACGGTGGTGAGCACGCCCTCGTCCTTCGAGACGATCGCTTCGCGATCCCTCAGGGTGAGGGCGATCGGGCTGCGGTGTTTCGCAGCTGAGGTTTCCTTGATTGTGTCGCTCGTCACTCTGGGCAGAGCCGCAGGCATGGCGCGTCTGGCATTCACGCGGGCATGGCGGCGGTTCATCTGGAATGTTGAGACGACGAACTGCACGAGCATCGCAAATACGCACAGCATCGCATCGATCCAGCGATCGAGAGGCGACGGGGTTCCTAGTCCAGTTTGCGCGTGTTTGTGCCGTGTCATGGGTTGGATAATACCCTCGGCTTAAGGCCCGGTTGAATCTGGAGGGCGCTATCCCCCATCTTTGTTGGGTAGCGCGTTGAAAGTGCGTGGGAAGAATTTTGGCCGTCCTACGAATTGGATAGCGGTCTATCCCCCATTCTCGATGTCAGTGCGGGTGTGCCCCCTCCGTCTCGGCGCTTCGCGCCGATCCACCTCCCCCAGTCCTTCGGACTGAGGGAGGCAATCACCGTTCTTGCCTCCCCATGCGGAGCAGGGGGAGGTGGATCGCTCGCTCTTGCGAGCGAGACGGAGGGGGATGGGGAGGTGTGGCTCTGGTGATTAGGGCTTTCGCTTGCGGTTGGGGCTGGGGCGTGATTTCAGGGCGCGGATGAGTGAGCAGCACCAGAAACACCGGCTCTATGGGCGCGCGGCGGGAAAGCCGCTGTCGAAGCGGCAGCAGGCGTTGATCGACGTCGTGCTTCCGGCGATCGGGATTCCCGCGACGGAGCCGGGAGCGTTGTCGCCTGCATCGCTGTTTGCGGGCAAGCGCGAGGTCTGGCTGGAGATCGGGTTTGGCGGCGGCGAGCATCTGGCGGGGCAGGCGGCGCGCAATGGCGAGGTTGGCTTCATCGGGGCTGAACCCTTTGTCGATGGCGTCGCGAAGCTGCTGACCGCGCTGGAGGAACAGGCGCTTTCGAATGTGAGCGTGCGTCGCGGCGATGCGCGCGATCTGGTGGCGCAGTTTGCCGATCAGTCGATCGATCGCGCCTTCATCCTGTTTCCTGATCCGTGGCCGAAGTCGCGCCATCGCAAGCGGCGGCTGGTGCAGGCGGATTTCATCGTTGAACTTGCGCGTGTGCTGAAGCCAGGCGCTCCGTTTCGCTTTGCGACGGACTGGGCGGACTATGCGAACCGGGCGCTGGCGGATGTCGTGCGGAGTGGGCTGTTCGAATGGACCGCTGGCCGCGCGGATGACTGGCGCACGGCGCCGGCCGATCATGTGACGACGCGCTACCAGGAAAAGCGGCTCGGCGATTGCGCGCCGGTGTTTCTGGATTTTGTTCGGGTTTAGGTTTGCGGGCGGCGGCGCTCTATCTCAGCGGCTTGCCGTCGGCCGGCTTCTCGAACACCGCGATGTAACGATCTGTCCGTCCCTTCACGCCGGGGCGGAAGACGTTGAAGCGGCGGTCATCGTGGGGGCTGTCGAGAAGGGTCATGATTTTCAGCGCGAAGCCGGCGCGGAGCATCTGGCCGGTGACGTCGCCATGGCTGATGCGGTGCAGGCTGACCTGCTGGCTGAGCGGCATTGTCTCGATCGCGTCGTGATCCTCGATGATTACGCGGCCGCCGGGCTTCAGCATGGCGAACAGGCGCTCGTTCACAGCGTCGATGCTTTCGCCCTCAAGCGGGATGTCGTGATAGATCTGGCCCATCACGACGATGTCGTAGCTGTTCGGTTGGCCGGTGATGTCGGTCCAGCGTGTCGTGACCCAGCCGATATTGGGCTGCTTGATGCGAAGCTGTTGGCGCTCTGGCTCCATGGTGGGGAACTGATTGATCCAGCCGGGCGTGTTGTGGATGTCGACATGGCCTTTCGGCCCGACCATCGATGACACGAGCAGGGCGAGATAGCCGCTGCCTGAGCCGATATCGATTGCTGTCTCACCCGGCTTTGCGTCGATGGCCTTGAGGATGATCTCGGCCATGCGGCCGTCATCCTCGAGCCGGGATTCCATCCCGCGCGACCTGTCGTCCAGCGCAGCCTTGACGGCGGGGTCCGCCAGCGCTGCCTTGCGGAGGGCTGGAATGTCGGCGGGGGTTTCCTGCGCGATCGCTGCGGGAGCGAGTGCGAGCAGCGCGGCGAAGAGGCTCGATGAAAGACGGGCGCGTATCATTGCTTCACCACCCAGTTGAAGGGCCGGATCGACGTGCTCTGCCAGAGTCCGGCGGCGTTGTAGGGGTCGCCGGCATACTCGGCTTTTGCAGCTTCGAGGCTGTCTGCCTCGATCACCATGATGGAGCCGACGGGCGTTGCGCCGTCGTCGGCCAGCATCGGGCCAGCGATCTTCACGCGCGGAGCAAGCGAGGCGATCCAGTTGAGATGCGCCTGACGCGTTTCCTTTCGCACGTCGAGCGCGCCGGGCTTGTCGAGGCCATAGAGGGCAAACAGCGGCATCAGGCTTCTTCCTGTTATTCTTGCTTTTGAGGACGATTCAGCAGGCGATCGACGGCCGAGCGTGCATCGAGGCGGCCTTCGATCATGTCGAGCACGACTTCGCAGATCGGGAGGTCGACGCCTAGCTGCTTCGCGACGGCGACGAGAGCTGGCGCTGTTTCGGCGCCTTCGGTGACGGCCTTGCGGGACGAGAGGATCTCGGAGGCTGATTTTCCGCGGCCAAGCTCCATGCCGAAGCTCATATTGCGCGATTGCGGCGAGGAGCAGGTGAGGACGAGGTCGCCGAGGCCGCAGAGGCCGGCCAGCGTTTCGGCGCGGCCGCCGAGCTTCACGCCGAGGCGGGTCATCTCGGCGAAGCCGCGTGCGATGAGCGCGGCGTGGGCGGAGCGGCCGA
>JAUYSA010000474.1 GCA_030696545.1 Hyphomonadaceae bacterium | reverse complement strand
GAGGTGAGCGAGAGCCGTTTCAGGGGTGATCGTCGCGGCGGCGGCTTCAGAAATCAGGCCGCGAGCCCAGCGGCCTGACTGGGTGAAGGCTTCATACTCAACGAAGTAACGCAGCCACAGCCGGCGGCACGTCCGACAGCGAAGGAGCCCCACGTCTGCGTAGCGGCCCTTCGTCTCATCACAGCCGCCACCACCATAACTGTCGAACTCGGTGTATTGGGCCGCCGCCTCCTCGCAGGCGCAGCCCGTGAGGTCCGTCAGCGGCTGTTGTCGTGCATTGACCATGGATACCTCCAAGGGTGCGCGTGTCATCGCGCGACCCGTCCGTGTTCGCCCCGAAGTGAGGCGATGTGATTTTGGGAGAGGCCGACGGGTCGCGTTGATCACGCTGCGTCCCGAGGGCCTTGAGCTATTGATTTCTTATAATCACTGCGCGGGCAAGCCGTAATTTTCGGCGACCCGGGGGTGCTTTGTCGGCGGCTTGAGGGAGCAAGAGGTCTCCCAATCGGTTTCCCTATCGTGCTGCGTTCGAGAAACTTCCTGGAAGATTGTCGCGTAAATTCAACAGCGCGCGTGTCATCGCGATTGGGAAACCACGTGCCCAAGCCAAGGAGAAACCACGCCCGCGCAGTTCGTTGGTTTCGTTCCGAATTCCGCACGCCCGTTGACAGAACCAATGCGCGTGTCAGTTCGTATGAGCGGTTCCACCGGCGGCCGTCCCTGGCTAGACGACAGTGGTCTAGCGGTCGGCCGCAATGCTGGCGAGAAGGTCGAATTCACCTGTCCAACTCGACCTGTAGGGTTAGCACTCGGTGTTCGGCGTCGGTCACGTGCTCATCGCCGGACTCGAATACGTAGAGGTTGTGCAACCGACATGCCTGAATAGGCGCGTTCGGCCGTTGACAGGTCGATCGGCCACGCCAGATTGTCGAGCAATAATCCCTAATGGTGAGCCACTGTTATCCACCCGTCGCGCCTGGCGCTACGACATCCGGCGATGCGCCCGATGTCGCGCCTGCCAGTCGCAAGTCAGTATGGGAGCTAGTGACAGCGCCACCGAGATCCGCATTACAATGTTCGTTAAACTCTCCCGGTTTAAGATCGGAAATAAGCTCGGCATTGGCAGCGCGAAGTAGGTTCTACTTTGGATATTTGGCTACGAGACACGGACGACCAGGATCAGCGCCTCGGGCCAGTGCTATCGGTGATCGACCCCGAAGCGACAGTTGACCGACGCTCGAATGTTCGCGCTGCGACGATCGATCGGCGGCGGGCTTCCCGACAACGGGTCCTGCTGTCGGCCGTCGCGGTGAACGAAGATTTCAATGCGTCCTTTCGGTGCACCATTCGCGACATCGGCGCCGGCGGCGCGCGCCTAAGCATGCCCGAGGGGCAGCTCGTACCCGCGAGATTCTGGCTTATTAGCGTGACGTCGGGCCTAGCCTTTGAGGCGGCCACTGCGTGGCGCCGTTATCCCTTGATCGGCACTACGCTTGGTCTGCCGATCGAGGTTGACGAGCCACTTTGCAGGCTCTCGCGCCGTCTGCACAAGTTTTGGATGGCCGCCGTCAACTAGCTGAACCTAGCACAGTCGATCGCTCGACCTGTTACCACCTTGCCTTTGTCCGGCTGAGGGCTGCCGAGCCTGCGGACTCGCTTCGCGGATCCGGCGCCCAGTAGATTTGGGGAGTGGGAGAGCAGCTTCTTGATGGCTCGTCCAGCCCTCACTGATCCGCGGGCCCCCGCCGCAGCGCATACTCCGGCTCAACCAGCAATCCGCTGAGTTAGCCGTCGACTACTAGGCGGGCGTGAACTTCGCGGAAACCGTACCACGTTCGAGCGCGTGCGTACGGCCGGGCCTGACCTCGTGCGTCTCCAGCTTGGAGGGAGGTCACGGGGCTGATCCGGAGGTCTATAAGCCATCGGCACGAAGTGAGCTGCAAGCTCGCTGTGCAACACACTCGCCTCAGTCTGAAGCGCACATAAGCCTGAGCCCCCGGCGACCGTAACGGGGCACCGAGGGCTCACAAGCGACCCTTCCGCGAGGGGGCTTTGGACGGGTCGCGGTCGTTCAACCTTCGCAGGAGATCAGGAGTTCCGGTAGGGAATTCACCAAAGTCAAAACCTCGGATCGGGGCATCAATGCTTGGTTGCCGACGCTAATGGCCCGCGACTTCGGCCTCGCGCCGGCGCAGGGCGCTGCCTTTCGCGCGTGAAGCGCTGCGGCAGACCTTTGGCGCCGCTAATTCAAGGGCCATCCGCCCCGCATAAAAGGAGGCAAGATAGGTCCGCCGACGCTTGCCGCCGACATTCGAGGAAGATCGGTCAACATACCCGGGATGGCGCGCAGTCCTGCGGCACGACGCGGGATCGCCCTTCGACGCCACGAGCGCTATTCGGGCTCGGCCCCGTCGAGCTCGTGGGCATTCCCCTGAGAGCTGGGTTGGGGGTTGGATCAGCTCAGGGTCGCGCCGGCCCCTGGGTAACATGATGACCATCATAACACCAGCACCCGAATGCAGAATGGAGCGCAACCGTGCTGTGTTTAGCGCGCTTGCACGCTGGCCCCATCTCGACAGCTCGCCTTGACATGATGTCTATCATGTCATTCTGCTCCGCTAATGAGATACGCGGCGAGCCAAGTGGAAAACACACGTGAGCAACTCCTCGTCGAGGCAGAGCGCACGATCCGCAACGCCGGCGTTCAGGCGGTCACTTTGGGCGGTGTAACTCGGCGGATTGGCAAGACGCACGGCGGCTTTTACGGGCATTTTTTGTCCCGCGACGCGATGGTCGAAATGGCGATTGAACGGATGTTCAAGGAGAGTAGGGGAAAGCGCGAACGTGACGCCGTGGAGGCGGCGTCTCCAGCTGAGGGCCTCGTAGCGTTCGTCGTCCACTATGTTTCACCGGAACACCGTGATGACCGCGCCGCAGGGTGCCCCCTGGCTCTTCTCGCCGGTGAGGCGCCCCGTTTGTCGGCCACGGCGCGCGAGCTCTACGCGCGCGAGGCTAGATCAGTACGGGAATTCATCAGTCGCCCACTACGCGCCAGAGGCATGCCCGTCCCAGACAGCGTGGCGTCGGCGATGTTGGCCGAGATGGTCGGGGCGATATGCCTGGCGCGAGCAGAGCCAAATGCTGCTGAATCAGCGGCGATTTTGGCAGCGGCGCGACCCGCTCTCCGCGACCTTAGCGGTCTACGTTTCCCGTAGCCTGGCCTCAGCGTCTGAGATTAGGCCGTGCGCGCAGTCGCGTAGGGGTTATCCAGCCAGTTCTGCGACGCGATGCAGTGATGCGTGGCGGCTTCTTCACCGCCCTGGGGTCGACAGGAGCGCTATGCAAGAGCGGTTAGCGGACTGACACCGGGCTGGTCGGGCTCTATCCAGGTGGGAACAGGCGATGAGCGTCAGCGGAAAGCTATGGTGGTCAACGCGAGCATCCTGATGAAGCGTCATGAAATCAGAGCTCTCGGCGTGGTGCTGAGACGTGCGGTGCTGGCCGGTTTGGTGGTGGCCGCGGTGGCGATGCTGCTTGTGCTGATCACCTGAGGACCGCAAGGCTAGGTGCCACTTTCGCTCACAGCGGCGGAGGTGCGCATCGTCGGCTCCAACGATACCCTGCTTCGATCCCTTTCCTTCCCATCCGCCACGCGCTGAGGCCCCAACCACCAAACGAAATCAGCTTCAAGAAAGACCCAAGCGCTTGAGGCTACCGGCTCTCTTGCAGGCGAGGCGCGCTACCACTTGTCGTTTCCTGTCACTACCACCTGCGATCACGACCGACTTGGTAAGGATGAAGCGGCGAGGTCCACCGTCGCGTTTTACTCCGCGCCCATCCGCATCGCGTTGTCGCCGTCGCGCGGTTTCCTCGTGGGGAGCAGCTGGGAGATCCTACCAAAGAAGGCGAGGCAGCGGTCGCGCCGGGCCGAGATCACGTAGTAGGCGATCGTCAGACCAACGAAGGCCGCAACCAACCAGACAACTCGCACGTGGGCGAGCAGCGCCAGAGCTGCGAAGCCGCCGATCGCCAACGAGGCAGCGCTTATGAGCAGCACGACAGCAGTGGTCGGGATCCCTGCGTCCAGCATCATGTGATGCAGGTGACCTCGGTCGGCGGCGAACGGCGAGCGGCCGCTGCGGATCCTGCGCACCATCACCACCAGGCAGTCGATCAGCGGCGGAGCCAGCAGGAACGGGGCGAGCGCCGGCGTCACCGGGTGGGCGGCGTTCTGGGTCATGCGGAAGCACGCCCAGGCGATGCAAAGGCCGAGGAACTCGCTCCCGGCGTTACCCAGGAACACCCGCGCCCGTGGACGCCAGGGCAGGCGGATGTTGAAGGCGAGGAAGGCCAGCACCGCGCCCAGCAGCACGATCAGCCCGTGCGCCAGATTCTCGTTTCCGGAATAGACCGCGGCGCCGGTCAGCATGGCGAGCGCGCAAGCGGTCAGCGCGCCGGCCAGGCCGTCGATCCCGTCGGCCATGTTCAGCGCGTTAATGATGCCCACCGTGGCGATCACCGTGAATGGCATGGAGAGCATGCCGAGGTCGTTCGGCTCGGCGCCGAACAGCGGCCCGATCCGCTCCACACTGACGCCGCCGATATAGACCAGCACCAGTGCGGCGGTGGTCTGGGCGGCCAGTCGGTACTTCCAGCGCAGATCCTTCATGTCGTCGATCACGCCCGTGGCGATGACGATGATTCCGGCGAGGCCGAATCCGATCACGCTGGGGGTGAGCTGGAAGGTGAGAAGCGCGCAGGGCAGGGCGCCCAGCAGGATCGCCACGCCGCCAATCACCGGCGTCGGGGCTGCGTGGGTCTTTCGTCCACCTGGTCGGTCAAGCAGTCCGAACCGTCCTGCTAGCGGGCGGAGCAAGAGGACGAGAAGCAGCGTGCTGAGGAAGACGATGCAGGTGATGAGAAGCGAATGGCGGCAAAGCGCCTCCCACGCATGATGCATTCTTCGCCTCCTCTCGCCGAGAAGCCGCACTCACTAAAGTTCGCC
>JAUYSA010000441.1 GCA_030696545.1 Hyphomonadaceae bacterium | reverse complement strand
GCGCACGGGCGCCAGGCTGCTTCCCATCGATTCCGAGCACAACGCCATCTTCCAGGTGCTGGACAGGCCGGAACGCGTCGAGAAGCTGATCCTGACCGCATCAGGCGGCCCGTTCCGCAATGCCACCCTGGCCGAGATGGAGGCCGCCACGCCGGAGCAGGCGATAGCCCACCCGAACTGGGACATGGGGGCCAAGATCTCGGTCGACAGCGCCACCATGATGAACAAGGGGCTGGAACTGATCGAGGCCGCCTATCTCTTCGATGTTCCCGAAAGCCGGATCGACGTCCTGATCCACCCCCAGTCCATTATCCATAGCCTGGTGTCCTACGACGACGGGTCGGTCCTCGCTCAGTTGGGGATGCCGGATATGCGCACGCCCATATCCTATGCGCTGTCATGGCCCAGCCGGATGCCCCTGCCGGGCCTGGAGCGCCTTGATCTCGCCAAGATCGGAAGGCTGGATTTCACTACTCCCGACCCCCAGCGCTTTCCGGCTCTGGGGATCGCGAGGAAGGCGGTATTCGCGGGGGGCGGCGCGCCAATTGTGCTAAACGGAGCAAACGAGGTCGCTGTGGCGGCCTTTTTGCAGCGTCGGATCGGATTCTTGACGATAGCTCAGGTGGCAGGCGAAGTGCTCGAGGATTTCCTGAACAGCCAGCCAGCCACCGCAGGTCCTGCGAGCTTCGAACATGTCTATGATCTCGATCGCTGGGCGCGTGCGCGCACGATCGAAAAGCTGCGGCTTGCGGCATAATGGTTGACCGGAAAATGGTCTTGAGAGGCGTCTGCTGATGGATGGCATTTTTTCGGTTCTGGCGTCGCCTATTCCGTTCATCGTCCTGATCTCGATCGTGATCACGGTACACGAGCTTGGCCACTACTGGGTCGGGCGCGGATTTGGCGCCGCCGTTGAATCCTTCTCCGTCGGCTTCGGCCGTCCGATCTTCGAAGTCCGTGACAAGCGCGGCACGCGCTGGCGCGTGAACTGGCTGCCGCTCGGCGGCTTCGTGAAATTCGTCGGCGAACTTCAGGCGCCTACCGACACGCGTGAAACGCCTGATGCGGCGCCTTCGAAGGCTGATCCTGCGCCGGTAAAACTTGTCGGCAAGGCCTACACAGAACTCGGTCCGATGAAGCGTCTGGCCGTGTCGCTCGGCGGTCCGCTGGCCAACTTCATCTTTGCAATCGCGGTCTTCGCGGTCCTCGGCATGGCCTTCGGGATCCCGCAGTCAAAAGAGATTATGGTCGCCAGCGTCGTCCCCAATTCCGCCGCCTCCGTGGCCGGCTTCCAGCCCGGTGATGTGATTGTCGAGGCAGGCGGCCGAACCGTTTCAACCGGCAGCGACGTGAACCGGGCGACCGAACTCAGTGCAGGGGAGGCGGTCATGTACCGCGTCGTCCGCGACGGTTCGGAAATGACCCTTCAGGCCACGCCGCTTGAAACCGAAGAGACAAACGCCGTCCTTCAGATGAAGCAGAAGGTGGGGCGTATCGGCATCGCTCTCACCCAGCGCGATACCGAGATCCGCCACCTCAACCCGATCGAGGCGGTGGGCTACGGCTTCAGCTCAACCGGGGATGCCCTCGGCGCTACCGTGAACGTCCTCCGGCGCCTGGTGACGGGCAAGGAGGGGCTGGACAAGCTCAGCGGCCCGGTCGGCATCTTCACGTTGGCGGACAAGGTCACGGACCTTCATCTGCAGCAGAAAGACGTCGACATGTGGGAGAAGTGGCGGCAGCTGTTTTTCAGCCTCCTCCAGCTTTCCGCCCTGCTGTCGATTGGCGTCGGCTTCTTCAACCTGCTGCCGATTCCCGTCCTGGATGGTGGAGCGGCTGTAATGTGTCTCGCCGAGGCCGCCACGGGTAAGGAAATCCCTGAAAAAGTGCAGCGGGTCGGGCTGACAATCGGGCTTGTATCCCTCGTCAGCTTTGCTCTGTTGATCACGTGGCAGGACATCGCCCGGCTTTGGCCCGGGGGCTCGTGATCCAGTCCGCCGCTTGAGCTTTTGAGCGGCATGTTGTCTTAAGACGCCCGAGAGAAGCCGCATCAGCGGCACGACGAGTGTGAGGGATAGGTGTATGCGGTCTTGGTTCGCGAGCGCGTTGGCGCTGACTGCATCGGCTGGCGCCATCGTTGCCGCGCAGGATGTTTCGCGCGTGAGTGATGCGTGGGGGCAGCAGCCTCCCGCGCCCCAGCCGCCACAACCCCAGCCGGCGCCCCAGCCTCAGACGCCGCAGATCATCTCGCGCATTCTGGTCGAGGGGAACCAGCGGATCGAGGCCCGTACGGTTCTGTCTTACCTGCTGGTCAAGCCGGGCGACCCGTTCGATCAGGAGCGGATCGGCCTGTCTGTGCGGGCGCTTGGCGGCACTGGCCTGTTCGCGGACATCCAGATCGAAGCCCGCGGCAACGATCTCGTCGTTCGGGTTCTCGAGAACCCCATCATCAACCGCATCATGTTCGAAGGGAACAATGCGGTCACGACAGAGAAGCTTGAAGAAGAAACCGAAGCCGAGCCCCGGCAGACATTCACACTGTCGCGCGTCGAGCAGGACGTGCAGCGCATCCTCGAAGTGTATCGCCGTGCTGGCCGTTTCGCCGCGACGGTGACGCCACAGTACAAGGTGCTGGAGCAGAACCGCGCAGACCTGATCTTCGTGATCGAAGAAGGTCCGACGACTGGCGTTCGTTCCATCAACTTCATCGGCAACGAAGCTTTCGCCGACGATCGCCTTCGTCGCGAGATCACGACGCGGCAGTCGCGTTGGTGGCGCTTCTTCGAACAAGCCGACAACTATAACCCGGGTCAGGTTGAATACGACCGTTCGCAGCTGACAGAATTCTACACCAACGAAGGCTACGCGGATTTTCGAGTCATCGCGTCGGTGGCCGAACTCACGCCCGATCGCCGAGACTTCTACCTGACGTTCACGGTCGATGAAGGCGAGAAGTACACGTTCGGCGACATCAAGGTGGAGACGCAGCTCGAGAAGTTGTCAGGCGAACGTCTCTCTCTCGTTCTCGGCATCCAGAAGGGGCAGCAATTCCGCGCCAAGAGCATTCAGGACGCGATTGATACCCTGACCTTCGCTGCCGGTATCGCCGGCTATGCGAACGTTCAGATCAGGCCTCGCGAAGTCCGCGACCCCGTGAATCACACAATCGGGATCACTTTCCAGGTCGACGAGGGCGCCCGTGTTTACGTCGAGCGCATCGACATCCAGGGCAACACGCAAACGCTGGATCGTGTTATCCGCCGCGAAATTCGCGTCGCTGAGGGCGACCAATACAACCCGGTGCAGCTCGACAATGCCAAGAACCGCATTCGTGCACTCGGCTTCTTCAAACCCGACACCGTTTCGGTTGAAAACGAGCCAGGTTCGACATCGGATCGCGCTGTCGTCAAAGTGAAGGTTGAGGAAGAGGCGACAGGTGAGTTGGCGTTCTCCGCTGGCTTCTCGTCGCAAGACGCCTTCCTGTTCTCGGTCAGCGCGCAGCAGCGCAACTTCCGCGGCCGCGGCCAGTATCTGTCGGCGCGTATCCAGACCACGTCGCGTCAACAGGACATCGAGTTCCGCTTTACCGAGCCGAAATTCCAGGACCGCAACATGGCCCTGGGTTTCGATCTGTTCCTTACACAGTCTGACTTCTACGATATCGCAGGCTTCGAAAACTCCATCGTCGGCGTGGGCGGCCGTCTGCTGTTCCCGTTGTCGGATCAGGATCAGATCGGCCTGCGTTACAATTTGCGCAGCGACGATCTCACGCTGGACAGCGACCCCAACTCAGCAACCTACACCAACTGCGAGACGACCGCCTTCTTCCGCTCGTCGCTTTGCGATCAGCAGGGAGGGCAGCTCACGTCTGCCTTCGGCTACACGCTGACGATGAACCGCACGAACGACTACATCAATCCGACGCGCGGCTTCGATCTCAACTTCAGCCAGGACATCGCGGGTCTCGGCGGCGACGTAAACTATCTGCGCAACGAGTTCCGTGGCTCGATGTACCATGGCTTCGCGCCGGGCTGGACGCTGACTGGCCGCATGGAAGCCGGCTATATCGACAGCTGGGGCGATGAAGGCATCCGCATCAACAACCGCTTCTTCAAAGGCGGCAACTCGTTCCGTGGCTTTGACGTGGCAGGCCTCGGTCCACGCGAGGTGCGTTACTATTACGACACCGAGGAAGTTGCTCTCGACGTAGGCGTCCAGCCGC
Source organism: Hyphomonadaceae bacterium (assembly GCA_030696545.1). Lineage (GTDB taxonomy): Bacteria > Pseudomonadota > Alphaproteobacteria > Caulobacterales > Hyphomonadaceae > UBA7672. Next base: position 11,396 of record JAUYSA010000441.1, on the reverse strand, counting down.
CAGAGTTCTCCGTGCCCCAGCTCAACACGGACGGTACGCAGGTGGTGAATGACGCTGGCCAACTGCTCTATCAGACGGCTGCGCGTGACGCTTCCGGCAACCTGTTGCCTTCAAAAGTGGAGGCTTTCAACGCTCTGGGCGGCAAGGCATATGCAATTGGGTCCTTGGAATTGTCCTTCCCGATACCGTATGCTCCCGAAGAGCTTGGAATTGACGGGGCCTTCTTCACCGAATTCGGGACGTTGGGCCTTCTTGATGACGCCGACAGGGATCGCCGTGCAGACAGCACCTTTGAGGCGTATCGCGTTGACGATAGCGCCAGCCTTCGGGCCAGTGCCGGCGTCAGCATCTTCTGGGACTCGCCGTTTGGCCCTATCCGCTTCGACTTCTCGCAGATCCTGGCCAAGGAAGAATACGACAAAACCGAGTCTTTCCGGTTCAGCACCAATACAAGGTTCTAGCGTTATGAAACTTCGCAATCTCGCATTGGCCGCTGCGTTCACCGCTGGCTTCGCCAACATGGCAGGCGTCGCCGTGGCGCAGACCAAAGTGTATGTCGTCAACGAGGAACTTGTTCGCCGCGAAAGCAAGGTGGGCAAGGAAATCAACAGCACGCTGGTTACTAATGCCAACGCTGGCGCTGACCAGCTGGGCCTCAAGGCGCTCAAAACCGAGATCGACACGGAAGCTCAGCGCCTGAAGCCGCAAACTGAGTCTCTCACGCCTGAGGCGCTCAACGGAAACGCGACCCTGAAAGCTCAGGTCGAGGCGCTCGGCAAGAAGCAGGCTGAGTATTATCAAAAATCCAACGCGCTCAACAACGGCCTTGAGCGGGCAGACAATGGCCTGAGCCAGATGTTCTTCATTGTGCTGGGACCGGCAGTCGACGCTGTCGCGAAGGATGTTGGCGCGGACGTGGTGATTGCCGCTAACTCGACCTGGTATGTCAAAGACGCAATCGATATCAGCACCAAGGTCGTTGCGCGTCTCGACGCAACCGTTCCGACCTTGAAGGCGCTGCAAGACGCGATGCCGAAGCCGCCGGCTGGAGCTGCGCCTAAGCCGCCCGGTGGCGGACGCTAACGCAAACAGAGCGAAGGCGGGGCGGTGATTGATCCGAGGTTCTACGAGGTCCCAGGACCGCTTACGGCTTCGGACATTGCCGCTCTTGTTGGAGCGTCGCTGGTACGTGGTGATGGCGGGCGCAGCGTTTCATCTCTTGCTCCGGCTGCGCTTGCGGGACGTAGCGATCTCACCTTCCTGGAAACGGCAGATGGCGCATCAGCTGTCCGATCGGCTGGGATAGTCATTGCATCTGCTGAGGCTGCAGCGCTGATCCCGGACGGCCCGGCCATTCTGGAGGCGCCTCGCCCCAGGGCGGCATTTGCACAGGCTGCCATGCGCCTGGCTCAGATGCGTCAGCTGGAACCGGGCCAGCCCGCGATTCATCCAGCCGCGCGGATTGATGCGTCGGCCGTTATCGAGCCGGGCGTTGTCGTCGGGGCTGGGGCCGCCATTGGTCCTCATGTGCGGATCGGCGCCAATGCTTCGATAGGCCCCGGCGTGCAGATCGGCGCGCGCACGACGATCGGCGCCAACACAAGCATTCGGTGTGCTCTCATCGGCGATGGCGTCAGGATCTTTCCTGGTGCGGTTATTGGCGAGACAGGGTTCGGCCTGGCGGCAGGCGGCAGCGGCGCGGCGCTGACCCCGCATTTCGGAAGAGTCATCATGCAGAATGGCGTCTCCCTTGGAGCGAACTCCTGCATCGACCGTGGCCTTCTCGAGGACACCGTCATCGGCGAGGGCACGCATATCGATAACCTCTGCCATATCGGCCACAACTGCCGGATAGGATCGCACGTCGTCATGGCCGCGTTTGCCGGCATTTCTGGCTCCAGCAGGGTGGGCGACGGCGTGCAGTTCGGGGGGAGAGTGGGGCTCAAGGATCACGTACATGTCGGGCAGGGCGCCCGCATTGCCGCCGGGGCCGCTGTTCTAAGCGACGTTCCCGCTGGCGAGACATGGGCCGGCTATCCTTCCAAGCCGATACGGACATGGATGCGTGAGCTTGCATGGCTCGCCCGCTCAGCGCAAAAGCGTTCCAGCAAAGAGGATTAGCCGGGTTCAGGCCGGCGAAGGGCGCTGGCAGACATGGCTGTGACGATCCATCCAACATCGCTCGTCGAAAAGGGCGCCGAACTCGCCGATGGCGTCGAGATCGGGCCCTTCTGCGTGGTTTCGGCCAGAGCGAAGCTCGGTGAAAACGTCAAGCTCGTTTCCCACGTATCAGTTGCAGGCTCGACGACCATCGGTTCGCGCACGCAGGTGTTCCCGTTCGCGGCGCTTGGTCATCCTCCGCAGGACACCAAGTATAAAGGCGAGGACACACAGCTCATTATCGGATCGGACAACCTGATCCGCGAAGGCGCGACGTTTCATCTGGGCACTACGCAGGGGCGCGGAAAGACGGTCGTTGGAAGCCGCGGCTTCTTCATGAACGGATCTCATGTCGGCCACGACAACATAGTTGGCAACAACGTCATCTACGCAACTCACGCTGTATCGGGCGGCCTGGCGACCATCGATGACTTCGTCATCCTTGGCGGCAATTCCGCGATCCACCAGCTTGGGCGTATTGGTATGGGAGCCTTTATCGGAGGCTGTGCCCCAGTTGTGGGCGATGTCATCCCGTTCGGGATGGTGGACAATCACGGCAACCTCAACGGCCTCAATATTGTCGGGCTCAAGCGTCGCGGGGCCACGCGCGAAACGATCCACACGCTGCGGGCGGTTTATCGCGAACTCTTCCACGGCGAGGGCTTTTTCGAGGATCGGCTGGAAGCCGTGGCCGAGATCCATGCCGCCATTCCGGAGGTCGTGCGCATCGTCGATTTCATTCGCGCTGGCGAGAAGCGTCCGCTCTGCACGCCGGGGGCCGGCTGATGTCGGCCGGACGGCTGGCCATTATTGCCGGCGGCGGAGACCTGCCGCGCCGCGTCGCCGAGCAGGCGCGCAAGACCGGACGCAATCCTTTTGTCGTGGGTCTGAAGGGATTTGCGGAGGCGTCCCTTCTTGAGGAATACAGCGGGCCGGAATTATCCGTGGGAGAGCTTGGACGACTGATCCAGTTGATGAAGAAAGAGGGCTGCGAAGAAATGGTCTTCGCGGGCTGGCTCAAGCGTCCGGATTTCGGTTCGCTCAGGCTTGATCTGAAGGGAGTTCAGTCGCTCCCGAAAATTCTGGCTGCCGCAAAGAAGGGCGATGATGCGCTGCTGCGCGCAGTGATGGATGTGTTCGCCGAAGCTGGCTTCCGCATTATCGGCGCCGACGATGTCCTGAACGATCTGCTTGTCGGGCCGGGGCCATTGGGCCGCATCGCGCCGTTGCCGGATCACTGGCTGGATATCCGTCGCGCGGCGGAGGTTGCGAAGATTTCCGGCTCCCTGGAGATCGGGCAGGGCGCGGTATCCTGCGCAGGCCTGATCCTTGCCGTCGAGGCGCAGGAAGGCACAGACCGGATGTTGTCGCGGGTTGCCGATCTGCAGATTGAAATTCGGGGAACACCAGACGCTCGCCGCGGCGTGCTGGTGAAGCGGCCAAAGCCGCAGCAGGAGCGCCGTATCGATCTTCCCACCATCGGGGTCGCAACCGTGCGTGGCGCGGGCAAGGCTGGCCTGGCGGGGATAGCGGTTGAAAGTGGCGCTGCACTGGTTGTCGACCGTGTGGAAGTCGCATCAGCGGCCGACGAGCTCGGTCTCTTCATCTACGGCTTCACTCCGGCGGAAGTCGCTTGAGCCACGTCTTTCTCGTTGCGGCTGAAGATTCCGGAGACGCTTTCGGGGCGGACGTCATCGACGCCCTGCGCGCCAAGGATCCCAATGTCCGAATCTCAGGAATTGGCGGCGAGCGGATGCGTGATCGCGGAGCCCACACCGACGTCGACATGTCGGGGCTGGCGGTACTTGGCCTTGTCGAGGGGCTCAAGGCATATGGCCGTGTCAAACAGGCCGTGGAAGATACGGCCGATGCGATCATCAAGGCTGACCCGGACAGCGTCGTGTTGATCGATAGCTGGGGGTTCATGTGGCGCGTCGCCCGCGCCCTGAAACTTCGAGGCGCGCGCGCCAAGCGGATCAAGTTGATCGGACCGCAAGTGTGGGCCACCCGGCCGGGCCGTGCGCGCGTGCTGTCCAAATGGGTGGATCACCTCCTGTGTATCCATCCCTTCGAGCAGCCGTTCTACGTGAAATGGGGACTTCCCACGACCGTGATCGGCAATCCAGCATTGCACCGGCTTCCAAAGGGCGATGCAGTCGCCTTCCGCAGTCGCCACGGCATTCCACCGGACGCTCCGGTCATCGGGCTGCTTCTAGGCAGTCGCAAGGCAGAGATGAGGCGCGTAGCTCCTACGCTAATGGAAGCGACGCGCATCGTTCACATGCGCGACCCGCGCCGCCACGTCGTCTGCATGGTAGCGCCCAGCGTTGTGAAAGAAGTCGAGGCGTTGGCCACAACGCAGAACTTTCCGATTGTTCTGGTAAGAAATGAGGCTGAAAAGGCCGACGCGTATGCCGCGATGACGGTTGCGATCGCCTGTTCTGGCACGGTCACGACAGAATTGGCCGCGCAAGGGGCCGCGGTCGTCACCGGCTACAAGCTGGGCTGGATCACCTGGGCGCTGTTGCGGTTCTTTCTGTTCAAGTCGAAATTTTCTGCCCTGGTCAATGTAGCTGCCGATCGCGAAGTCATACCTGAATTCCTGCAAACGCGGTTCAACGCGGCAAAAATCGAGCAGGCGGTCGAGCTTCGCCTTTCCAATCCTGCTGTTCTTAGAGCGCAGCAGGATGCGCAGCGCAGCGCATTGCGGGTCATGGCGGGCAATGGCCGGCCCGCAGCCGAAATCGCTGCCGAGACGATCCTGAAGCTGTCCTGAAACAAAAAGGGCGGCCCGAAGGCCGCCCTTTCGATTCCTGGGTTATCAGCAGATCACGCGCGCGAAGCGATCGGAGCGTAATCGCGCTGCGGAGCGCCCGTATAGATCTGGCGTGGGCGGCCAATGCGTTGGGTCTTGTCTGTCGTCATCTCTTCCCACTGGGCGATCCAGCCGACGGTGCGAGCGAGTGCGAACAGCACAGTGAACATCGTCACCGGGAAGCCCATCGCCTTCAGCGTGATGCCTGAATAGAAGTCGACGTTCGGATAGAGTTTCTTCTCGATGAAGTACTCGTCCGACAGCGCGATGCGTTCCAGTTCCATCGCAACTTCGAGCAGCGGGTCGTTGATGCCCACTTCCTTCAGCACTTCGCGGCAGGTCTTCTGCATCACAGTCGCGCGGGGATCGTAGTTCTTGTAAACGCGGTGGCCGAAGCCCATCAGGCGGACCCCGTCGACCTTGTTCTTCACTTTGTCGACGTGCTTCTTCACGTTCTCGACCGTGCCGATTTCCTGCAGCATGTTCAGCGCCGCTTCGTTGGCGCCGCCGTGCGCGGGGCCCCAGAGACAGGCGATGCCGGCCGCGATGCACGCGAACGGGTTGGCGCCCGACGATCCGGCGAGACGCACGGTCGAGGTCGAGGCGTTCTGCTCGTGATCGGCGTGGAGGATGAAGATGCGGTCCATGGCGCGCGCGAGCACCGGGTTGATCACATAGTCCTCTGCCGGAACGGCGAAACACATGCGCAGGAAGTTCGAGGCGTAGTCGTATTCGTTGCGTGGGCTGACGAAGGGCTGGCCCGAGGAATACTTGAAGGCGCGGGCGGCGATTGTCGGCATCTTCGCGATCATGCGATGCTGGGCGACCTTGCGCTGCACCGGGTCATCGACGTTGGTGGAGTCGTGGTAAAAAGCCGACAGCGCGCCGACGGCGCCGCACATGATGGCCATCGGGTGGGCGTCGCGGCGGAAGCCTTCGAAGAAGCGGTCGAACTGAGCGTGCAGCATGGTGTGCCGCGTGATGGTGCGGACGAAGTCCGAACCCTCGGCGGCGTTCGGCAACTCGCCGTGGAGAAGCAGGTAGCAGACTTCCAGAAAGTTGGATTTCTCGGCCAGCTGGTCGATGGGATAGCCGCGGTGAAGCAGGATGCCGGCGTCGCCATCGATATAGGTGATCTGGCTTTCGCAGCTGGCGGTCGAAGTGAAGCCCGGATCCAGCGTGAACATGCCCGTCTGGGCGTGGAGCTTTCCGATGTCGATGACGTCAGGCCCCACTGTCCCAGCGTAAACTGGCATTTCGACCGTCTTGCCATTGGCAGTGATGGTCGCCTTGCCGTTCGGTTTGACCTTGTTTTCCATCGACCAAGTCTCCTTAATACTCGCGGCTTACCGCCGCTCAGCCCCCCGCGCGGGCATAATCTCTTACCCGTGCGAAAGCTTCATTACGGCCTAGCAAGGCCAGCACAAGAGCAATATCGGGCGCAGGCGCCCCTCCGGTAAGTACGGCCCTTAAAACAGGGCCAATTTTGCCCATGCTGATGCCGTTTTGGTCGCAATACTGCGTGAGTTCGGCCTTGATCGCCCCCTCAGTCCAGTCATTCAGTAGTGCCAGACGTGGAAGAAGCACCGCCAGGCGGCCTCGTGCCTCGTCATTTACTTGGTCGGCTGCTTTGCCGGTTAGCTGGACCGGCCGGATATCGGTCAGGAACCGCGCCTGCTCCGCTAGCTGTACCATGTTTGCGGCGCGGACTTTCAGGGCGGGCATCGCGTTCAGGATACGCTGCATCTCATCGTCGCTCTTGCCCTGCATTTCCTGGCGCTTGAGCAACAGGTCGACCAGCCGCTTGTCGTCGGCTTCCGCCATGTAGTGCTTGTTCACCGAGTCGAGTTTGGCGAAGTCCAGCCGCGCCGGCGCCTTGTTGAGCCCATCGAGATCGAACCACTCGATAGCCTTCGCTTCCGGGATGATCTCATCGTCGCCATGGCTCCAGCCCAGGCGGAGCAGGTAATTTTTCATGCCTTCCGGCAAATAGCCCAGCACGTCGCGATACTCGTCCACGGCCGTGGCTCCATGGCGCTTGGAAAGCTTCTTGCCGTCTGGTCCGTGGATGAGGGGAACGTGCGAGTAATCCGGCTGCGGCCAGCCCATGCCGAGATAGATCGGAAGCTGCCTGAACGTGTTCAGGAAATGGTCGTCGCCACGGATAACGTGCGTCACGCCCATGTCGTGGTCATCGACACCCACGGCGAGCATGTAGGTCGGCGTTCCATCAGAGCGCAGAAGCACGAGATCATCGAGGTCCGAAAACCTGCGTGTGACTGTGCCCTGTACATGATCTCTCACGACAAGTTCGCCCGTATCTGGAATTCGCAGGCGCACCACCGTCGGCGCTTCTGCAGGCAAAGGTTTCGCTGGATCACGCCATGGCGACCGGAATGGCCGGGTCAGTTCGTCAAGCTGCTGCGCGTCCTCGGTGGAGAGGTGTCCTTCGGCAGATTTCTTCTTCTGGAGTAATTCGGCAGCGTCGCGTCTCTGTTGCAGCTCCTCAGGCGTAACCGGGCAAAGATAGGCCGCACCACGTTTCACCAGCTCATGCGCAACTTGGGCATGGCGCGCCGCCCGTGACGATTGCAGCACAGGTTCCGCGTCGCCCCCGAGACCGAGCCAGGTTAGGCCATCGCGGATTGCGTCTATAGCATCCTGGGTTGAGCGCTCCTTGTCCGTATCCTCGATCCTCAGCAGGAACTTGCCGCCTTTCGCGCGCGCGTATAGCCAAGAAAACAGGGCCGTCCGGGCGCCTCCGATATGGAGGTAGCCGGTGGGCGAGGGGGCGAAGCGGGTGATGACCGTCATCGGATTCCAGTACTGGGCTTGTCCTAGCGTTCCGTTGCCGGAGCGCGGGCCCTGAAGATCACATCCGCTCCTTCGCTGGCAAGTGCCGCTCCGGACCAGGGCCCTGACACCCCAAGGCGTGGTGTTGGGGTACGTCTGGGGCAATTTATCGGCGGAGCTATCAACGATCAGGCCCTGCGCTGGCCGCTGCTGGCGCCTCTGGCGCTTTCCCTCGGTGCAGCTCTTTACATGAGCGCTCCATACGAGCCGCCATGGGAGTGGCTGGTGGGCGGTACGTTGCCGGTTGTGGCGCTGTGGGGGTTGGTACGCCGTCGCGGTGTCAGCGGTTTCGCGCTGCTGCTAGCCATGTTGGCCTGTGTGGGTGTCGGCGCAATTGCCGGCAAGGTGCGCTCCGGACTTGTTGCTGCGCCCATCCTCAAGGAAGAGATGGGGCCGGTTCGCATTGAGGGCATCATCGCCGAGATCGATGCCAGCGAGCGCAGTCGCCGTGTCCGCGTCGATGTTCGCGTGATCGAGCGGCTACCGCCGGAACAGACACCCGAATTCGTCCGGTTCAGCTTTAAGGGCGAGATGCCTTTCGGCCCCGGCCGGGCCGTTGCGTGCCGCGCGATCATGTCGCCCCCGCCACGGCCCGTTGTGCCCGGCGACTACGAGTTTCATCGCGATGCCTGGTTCCAACAATTGGGCGCGGTGGGCTTCTCGACAGGCGGCTGCGAGCCTTTGGCCTCGTCGCCTCCTTCAAACGCCATGGAGCAGTTCGCATACTGGTTAGGCGCTGTTCGGCGCGCGATCGCCATCCACGTGAACGAGGAAGCGGGTGAGGGCGGGGGCGGCATGTCGGCCGCGATGGTGTCAGGAGACCGAAGCTTCATCACGCCGGTGGACGCCGAGGCCCTGCGAATGTCTGGTCTGGCGCACCTGTTGTCGATCTCCGGCGTTCACATGGTTCTGGTCGGCGGGATGGTGTTCTTTCTTATCCGATTTGTGTGGCCCTTCATCGAACCGCTGGCTCTACGCATTCCATCCGTACAGGCGGCGGCATTTGGCGCGATCGTCGCTTGCACGCTTTACTTCGCGATCTCGGGCATGGAAGTGGCGACGCAGCGCGCTTTCATTATCGCGCTGATTGGCTTTGGAGCGAAGCTGTTCGACCGCCCGGCGCTTTCGCTGCGATCTCTAGCGGTGGCGTTGGCTGTCGTCGTGCTGTTTCAGCCAGAGGCGGTCGTCACGCCTGGATTTCAGATGTCGTTCGCGGCCTCGGGCGCTCTCATCGCGCTTTACGAGATCTGGCCGAAGATGGATCGACCTGACCAGCCAGGGATATTCTCACGGGTGGGAGGATGGATTGTCGCCGCAGCAGCTACATCACTTGTCGCGTCCCTGGCGACCATGCCGTTCGCGCTGCATCATTTCGACCGGGCAGCCTTGTTCAGCGTTCTCGCCAATATCGTCTCAACGCCGATCATAACGTTATGGACGACGCCTGCAGCTGCGATGGCGGCAGTCGCGGCGCCCTTCGGATTTGACGAGCCGTTCCTGTGGCTGATGGGCAAAAGCCTTGAGGCGGTCATCTTCATCGCGCGATACTCGGTGGAGATATCGCCGGAGTTCGACCTGCCACGTCTGGGCGGCGCGGGCATGGCGCTTGCTGCAGCCGCGATCGCGCTATTCTGTGTTTTCACCCGGAGAGGCCGCGCTTTCGCATCTGTTCCTGCCGTTGCAGCTGTCGCCATCTGGCTCTCGTCGCCGCAAGCCGTGGGATATGTCGCGGATGACGGCTCGGTCTTCCTTCAAGACGAAAATGCGTGGCTGGAGTTGAGCGATTGGCGCACGGATAATGGCCTCAATCCGCTGATCATCGGAGATCAGATCGTCAAGGCGCCATGCCCAGGCAAAGGAGGCGCTTGCTGGCTAAATGTCATTGCGGGCCAGGCTATGATTGAGCCCGATGTGAAACCTGCGCACCAAGATTGCCCGAGTTCTTCGCTTTTATCTATTCAATCTGCCGCTGGCGATCGCCTTGACGTTCTCCCATGCGAAGCGATCGGCAAGGGAGGCGCGGCGATCGATATGTCCAGTGACGGGCTAACGCTTCGCCCAGCCCAAATGCAAAGCGGCCGGGCATGGACCCAGCCGCTATACACAAAGCCGCCCAAGCGGGATCAACCCGCCAAGACTACAGATCAGTGATACTTGCGGACGAGCGCAACCAGCTTGCCTTGAATACGTACGCGATCAGGTCCGAAGATCTGCGTGCCAAACGCAGGGTTCGCCGCCTCGAGCGCAATAGAGCCGCCCTTCTTGCGGAAGCGCTTCAGCGTCGCCGTCTCTTCGTTGATTAGCGCCACTACGATGTCGCCCGACTGCGCCGTCTCCGTGCGCTTCAGGATCACCGTATCGCCATCGAGAATGCCAGCGTTGATCATGCTCTCGCCGGATACTTCGAGGGCGAAATGGGTATCCGGGTCGAAATCATCATCCGGAGCGGCAACCTTGTGGGTTTCGTGTTCAATCGCCTCGATTGAGGTACCCGCAGCAATCCGCCCCATGACCGGGATCATTGATGACCGCACGGCGGCGGCCACCTTGCGGCCTGCATCGGCGGCCGCACCCGTAATCACGCTCGGACGGAAAGGCGCACGGCCTGCGGGTTGTGGAACAGCACTTTCGGGAAGTTTGAGAACCTCGAGCGCGCGAGCCCTGTGGGCGAGCCGGCGCAGAAAGCCGCGCTCTTCAAGCGCTGTGATCAAGCGGTGAATGCCTGACTTGGAGGCCAGATCCAGCGCTTCCTTCATCTCATCAAAGGACGGCGAGACGCCGCTTTCCTTGATCCTGTCATTGATGAACAGGAGCAATTCGCGCTGTTTCTTCGTGAGCATTTGCCTACCTGCCTAATCCATGAGTCGCAGATAGTTCTACTATCGTTCACGCTTTGGGTCAATTCCGGGCTAACCCAATTTAGCGGACCTGGACCAGCGACCTCACGGATTCGACGGGATTTTCGGCCCGCATAAGGCTTTCGCCCACCAGGAACCCGCGGGCGCCGCAAATGCGGAGCCGGGTAATGTCTGCAGCCGACCGGACGCCGCTTTCGGAAATCAGCAGTTTCCCCGGCGGCGTCATGTTGGAAAGGCGCTCCGTAACGCCGAGATCCGTGGTGAAGGTGCGCAAATCGCGATTGTTCACACCGATCAGGGGCGAGGGCAGGCCAAGCGCCCGGACCAGCTCTGCTTCGTCATGAGCCTCCAGCAGGACAGACATGCCAAGGCGATCAGCCGTCGCATGCAGCTCGCCCGCAAGACTGTCATCGACCGCAGCCATGATAATCAGGATCGCATCAGCGCCGGCGGCTCGCGCCTCGACGACCTGGATCGGGTCGATCATGAAATCCTTGCGCAACACCGGGATGGAAATCGCTCCGCGCACGCTGATCATGTCGTGGAGCGATCCGCCAAAACTCGGCCCGTCCGTAAGCACGGAAATGCAGGCCGCTCCGCCGGCTTCATAGTCGCGAGCCACAGCCACCTGATCACGCCCGGGGCTGATGTCGCCGGCCGATGGGCTCTTGCGTTTCACTTCACAGATCAGGGCATTGCCATCGGCGTTT
>JAUYSA010000437.1 GCA_030696545.1 Hyphomonadaceae bacterium | reverse complement strand
GCATGCCCTACTCGCTCGACAAATGGGACGGGTATCCGGCGGCGCGCAAGCGTCTGTATGACAGCGCGCGGGCGGCGGGGGCCAACCTGGTGACGCTGACAGGCGACAGCCATAATGCGTGGGCGTTCGATCTTGCTGACGGCGCGGACAAGGTCGGCGTGGAGTTCGCGGGACAGAGCGTGTCGTCCTATGGCTTCGAGCGGCGGTTCACGGGCGATCCGGCGCGGCTGGCGGCGGATTTCGTAGCGGCCAATCGCGACCTCAAATGGATGGACACAAGCCAGCGCGGGTATTTCACGCTCGACATCACGCGCGACAGGATCGAGGCGGAGTATCTGTTTGTGCCGGCGAAGGATGGACGCGGCGTGACGGTGACGGGGCGCAAGACGCTGTCAGTTGAGCATGGCGCTCGCCATCTGTCGGTCTAGAGCGGCGCGTCCAGCGTGATGCGCCAGAACTCCGTCTGCGCGCCTTCGACGCCAAAATCATTGTCGGATACGAGCAGGATTTCGGTGCGCGATAGCAGCGTCATGCCTTCGATGTCGGGGCCGATTTCGCCGTGATCGTCGGTGGAGAACAGCAGGCGTTTTTCCGGCAGGCGCGCGAGGTCGATCAGGTAGAGCTTGCTGGTGTGCGCGATGCGCTCGAGCACGATGAGCTGGTCTTCGCCCGCCCATGCGAACTCGCAGATTTTCAGGTCGCGCGGGCCGACCTTGCGGCGTGCGGCGTCGCGTTTGAAGCTCGCCGGGGCGTCGAACGGATAGCGCCGCTCGGCGACAAGCGCGCCTGTTGTTGCGTCGAGCTTCCAGATCGGGATGGATGCCTCGTCTTCGTTGGCGAGGGCGCTCTGCATTCCGAGATAAAGCCAGTCCCCGTTTGCTGAGGCGCAGAGCGCTTCCAGCCCGCGATTGGGGCGGCGTGTCGCGGCGGCGTGTGGCAGCAGGGCGAGCACCGGGAGATCGGGGTGGCGGGGCATGTCCAGCGAGGCAGGAACCCAGCGCGCGGTGACAACGCCATCTGTATCGACGCGCAGTAGCGAGGGGCCGTACTCCTCGGCAACGAAGAAGGCGCCGTCTGGCATGGCGGCGATCGCCTCTGCATCGGCGCCGAGGCGGGCGTCGCCGTCTAGCGGGCCGCCGTCGAGGTTGAGGACGTGCTCCATGTCTTCACTGTCTGCGGATAGCAGCGGCAAGCCGCTGAGGCGATGCCCGGCCTGCGTGCGCAGCGGCAGGCGGCGGATGAGGCGTACGGCGGCTCCTTCTACCTGCAGCTCCACGATCTCGGGGCCGATAGCGGGCAGCGGCATGAACTTGGCTTCGGTTCCTCGAAAGCGCTCAAGCCCGGTCAGGCCGTAGCCATCGACAGCGGTGGAGGCGAAGATGTTGGGGCCGCGATCGGTTACGGCGAACACCCTGCCCGGCGGATCGCCCGGCCTGCGCGTGAGGCCAGAGCCGAGGCCGAGCGTCAGCTTCATCGCTTTCTTTGGAAGCGCGATCTCGCCGATCGGGATATCGGTCCAGTCCAGCCGCTCGATGCGAACGGCCATGGGTCAGAACCTGCCGCCGGTCTTGAAGCCGCCGCCGCCCATGCGGCCACCCGTCTTGAAACCGCCGCCGCCGAAGCCGCCTCCGCCGGACGACCCGCCCGAGCTTCCGCCCCCACCCCAGCCACCGCCGCCCCAGCGGCCGCCTCGCGTGGCGTGCTTGATCACCTCGCCAAGGATCACGCCAGCGACGACTTCGCCGACGCCGATATTGCGGCCACGCCTGCGCCCGCCGAAATAGTCGTCATCGTCGCGTGGAGCCTGACGGATTGTGGCCTGGATCGCGCGCCATAGCGCTTCGCCATTGGGCGCGGGGCCTTTGCCATAGGCTTCCAGCGCTGCCTCGAACGCGCCACGCAAGATCATCACATAGGGGCTATCGAGCCCTGCATCCTTGAAGCGGCGGCGAACGCCTTCGAGCGTGTCTGCGCCGGCGCGACGGCGAGGGGGCATCGCCTCGACATTGCGCCAGTTCACTTCCATCTGCAGTTCTTCGGTGCGCAGGCGGATCAGCGCGTCGACCACGCGATCATCGTCGGGCGTGGTGGTTTCGGCGGCCAGCACTTTCAGGTCGGGGAAGCTGGCCTTGGCGAGGCCTTCCTCGATCACGAGGCGGGCCTTCTCCTGCGGGCCGCTATCGCCGCTGGCGGCGCGTTCCTGCTGGAGGCGCAGGGCGCTGTGCTTCGCTTCAGCGGCAGCAAGTTCGACGTCGAGGGCTTTCAGCTTCTCCCGCGCCTGCACAAGTTCGCCCGCCAGCTTGTTGGCGCCGCGCTCTTCCAGGCGTTGCGCTTCAAAGCGTTCGATAGCGGCCTGTGCCTCGGCTTCTTCCAGCCGCATACTGGCGAGGTGTTCGGCGATGCGGTCTGGCAGTTCGGTGAGGCGTGCGAAGTTCAGATGCGCTTCATCATAGCGGCAGAGCTTTGCAACCCAGTTGTCGAGCGCGCGCGAGAGGCCGCGCTTCTTGTATTCAGGGGTGCGGAATTTGCGTTGCCAGAGATAGGAGAAAAGCGGGTCGGTCTCGTAGGGCTTGCCCTTCTCCACCCGATCAGTCTTTGCCAGTTCCAGCTTCTGCTCGGCGCGGATGGCGACTGAGCGGGCTTCATCAAAGCCCTGCTTGAGCCCGAGATAGGCGGGGTCCGACTGGACTTCCTTCTCAACGGCCGCAGTGAGCGTCTCGTAGGCGTTGAGTGCCGCATCGACATCGGTTTCGCCGCCGCGACGGCGGGCCTCGGCGTCTTTCAGGACGGTCTCAGCCTGCGCGACGTCGCTGCCGATCGTGGCGAGGAATTTACCGTGCTCCGCCAGCAGACGCTCGGCTTCTTTCTCCGCTGCGGATAGAGTGTCATCAGCGCCAACCTTGATGACGTCGAGGCGCATGCGCGCGAGTTCGCGATAGGCTTCTGATCTCAGGCGAACGAGATCAGTGCGGCGGCGCGAATGCCCCTCCGCCGCCTGGGCCGCTGCGTCGAACTCTTCGCGGGCGTTGGACGTAAGCGTGTCCAGCCTGTGAAGGGCGTCGCGGCCTGAGATGACGTCATCATACCCAGCCATCACTCGTTCCAGTCCGTAATGGCGCCGCCGGGCACGGGCGTGTCGAACACGGGCTCAAGCTGGCCGCGATCCTTGTGGCCGAGCACATCATTGGTGATGAGACCCGAGCTGGTCTTTTCGGCAGCGACCTTGTCGAAGGTTTCCTTGGCGACGCGTTGCGCCCAGATGGTGACGTCGTCGGTCTTCTGCGTTTCGATGCTGGTGACGGGAACGCTGAGGATTGCGCCGCCGGGGGCCACCGCCTCGACCACCAGATAATAGTTCATCGCATCCGGCCGGTCGTTCGACTGGCGCCAGAAGCCGGAATCCTCGTCGGGGCGGGATACGATGCGGATATCGTATTCCTGCGCCAGCTTGGCGTTCAT
>JAUYSA010000432.1 GCA_030696545.1 Hyphomonadaceae bacterium | reverse complement strand
CGATTACGAGTGCTGCAAGGGGCAAGGCGCGGTGATCGCGTTCGATCTTGCGACGGGCGACAAGCTTTGGACCGGCACGACGATGGAGCCGGCACAGAAGACACGGCTGAGCCGCACGGGCACGCAGCAATGGGGGCCTTCAGGCGCGATCATCTGGTCGACGCCGACGATCGATCCGAAGCGCAATGTCGCCTATGCGGGCACGGGCGAAAACGTGTCGTGGCCGGCGACGGATACGTCTGACGCAATCATCGCCTACGACCTCGACACGGGCGAGAAGCGCTGGGTGTTCCAGGCGACGAAGGCGGACATCTGGAACTATGCGTGCGGGCGCAAGGCCGCGAACTGCGACTGGCCGGGCGAGTATCACAGCCCCGACCACGACTTCGGCGCGACGGCGATGCTGATCGAGCGCAGCGATGGATCGGAGCTGGTGATCGCGGGACAGAAATCCGGCGTGGTGTGGGCGTTGAACCCAGACAATGGCGCGCTGGTGTGGTCAAACAAGGTTGGGCGCGGCTCGGCCAATGGCGGTGTGCATTGGGGCATGGCCTATGACGGCGAGCGCATCTTCGTGCCGAACAATGACTCGAACCGGCCTGCGGCCCCGGATGAGAATCCGGGGTGGGGGCCGGGCATTCACGCCGTCAATGCGATGACCGGCGAGATCGAGTGGTCGTACAAGAACAATGCGCGTGATTGCGGACAGGAATTGCCGGTGGCGAAGGCGTATGTTCCCGATGCGCAGTGGAAGATACAGCGCGTGACCGCGCCTGTATTGCCGCCGCCGCCGCGCGTGACGCCTGCGCCCGTGCGCGCGCCTGCCGGACCGAGGCCGCCGGCAGCTGCGGCGGCTACGCCTGTCGCAGCGGCACCTGCTGCGCCGCCCGTGCGTCCGGCCGTGTGCCGGCTCGGCATGTCGCCTGCCCCGCTGCTGGTGGATGGCGCGGTCGTGACGGGGACGACGCAAGGCATGTTGCGCATCTTCGATGGCGAGACCGGCGACGTCTTGTTCGAGTACATGACCAATCGCGACTTCCCGAACACCGTGAACGGCGTCGAGGGACATGGCGGCGGTCTTGATAGCGCGCCGTACATCGCAGGCGACGGCACGCTGTTCGTGCAGTCAGGCTATGCGCGATTTGGCGAGCCGCCGGGCAATGTGCTGATCGCGTTCAGGCCGAAGGGGACGTAGGATTATCGACGCGGATCGCGGACGTTCTCGAATGACCGCGCGACGGAAAATCGCCGCGCCGCATATTCGCCCTGCCCACTCATGGGCCGGGGCGCCAGCACTCGAGCTTACTTCTTGATGGCGAGCAATTTTGCCGCATTCATTGCAGCGGCCAAGGCAAGCGCTTGGCCCCCCATGTCCTTGCCTCCATTCGTGACGGCGAGCACGCCGGAACCTGAAGCAGGAAATAGAGCGACGACCGCGAACCACGCCCCGTCCGATCCCTCATGATAATATACAGGGCCGGGAAGCCCGGCGATGCTATCGCGCACGAACCAGCCCATTGAAACCGGGGCGCCGGGCGGAGGTGATTGCGTCACTGAATAGGTCTGGGGTTTCAGCAGGGCGCCGTTGCCGTTCGCGCCGCGCAACTGATCTATGCAGAAGCGAGCCCAGTCATCGAGAGACAGATATATGTTTCCAGCGGGTGCGAAAAAGTCGGGGTTCACATCGCGAGGAACTGCGACTCTTCCCTGCCTGTGGCCAGCGGGCTGTCCTGTCGGGGGCCGTCCGAAGCCAGCCGAGGTCATGCCCAGGGGCGTGAACACCTCATCTCGCATCAAGGATTCATACGTTTCCTCGCTTGCTGTCTCGGCCATGAAAGCGGCGATGAGGAACCCAGTGTTTGAATAGCTGAATCTGCCGGCGCGTCCGACGGGCGCGTCCTGCAACGCGCGAGCGATGTACGCCCTCCGCCGCTCGGACAGGCTGGCTGAGCTTTCGTCATAGAAGAGCGAATTGAGGGCTTTCTCATCCCTGATATTCTCCGGAAGACCGGACGTGTGCGTCAGCAATTGCTGCAGTGTAATCGCACGATACTCAGGCCGCACGTCGCGAGCCATATCGGGCAAGACGCCGCCGATCGTGGACTCCCAGGAGAGCACGCCACGGTCCACAAGCCGAGCGATCATCACGGCCGTCATTGCCTTGCCATCAGAGCCGATATTCCAGACATCGCTTCGAGAAACGGGTGTGGGGTCAGTCAGGCTGCGCACCCCATAGACGGCTTCGTCGACGATGCCGTAGTCCTGAATGATCAGAAGCGCCGCCCCAGGGGCTTTCTTTCCTGCGGCAGCCTTGGACAGGATCGCATCGAGGTCATCTGCGAAGGCGGGCGCCGCGAAGACGCCAGTGCAAATCGCGAGCAGAACCGCCAATCGTGACATCATTCACGCGCCCCCCCCAGTTTAACGAGCCGGCCAGTTTACCGAGCCCGAATGTCAGCTCGCAAATGTGTCGTCTCTGGGGCGCGGGTTTCAGCGCTCTCTAGTAAACCGCGACGCCCCATGACGCTCGATCCGGGGCAGTTCCGCCAACGTCCAGTTTCGGCGAATGGTGTTCTTTTGCGGACGCCCGGCTAAGGTGCTGATCGGGTTCAGGCCGAAGAAGGGGTGAGCTGATGCTGTGTCGCGGGTTAGGGATCGCGGTTTCTGTGATGATCGGCGCAGGGCAGACGGCGGCAGCGCAGGCGAGCGCTAACGCCATTGCGGGCGTGGAAACGGCGCTGTTCTGTTCGGCGATCATGCAGCGGGCGGATGAGCTTGCGAATTTTGGCCTCTACGGTCCGAATGACATGCGCGCCAGCGATTCCGATCTTGATACGATCGAGGCCCGCTATGCCGCCAACATAGATGCCGGCGCGCAGGCGGCGGGGTATTCCGCCGAGAAGCTTGCGGAGCGGCGGGCCGTTCATCGTCAACGCGTGGGGCAGATGATTACGGCCACGGTCGTGTTGCAGACCAAGCTGTGCGTGAACCCTGTGACGCTGCAAGCGACCGATACAAACACACCGCCGAAGGGCGCAGTGGCTCTGGCCCTGGGCGGACGCACGAAGACGGACGTGCTTTATGTCGACATGAACAGCCTGAACAGGTTGGGGCCTGTGGTCAGCGGCTGGCAGCTCTATGTGTTCAAGGCGGACCAGACGGTTGGGGGCAAGCCCAGCAAGGGACAGTGGACGCGCTTCTATGCGGACTGCCTGAATCCTACGATGGCGATCTATGGATCGGTGGGACTGGCCGACTTGCGCGCGGATAAGCCGTACACGGCTGATACGCGGGCGGCGGCGAAGATACAGGACGTGCAGCCCAACACGTTTGGGGCTGTGACATGGATGCTGGCGTGCGGCGTGACGCAGCCGGGCGCGACGCAGGCGAGCCTCGCGGCGGCGGCGGATCATGCGCCGGGGCAGTTTGTGCAGTAGGGCGGCGGGTATCCGCCTGTCATCCCGGCCGGAAGCGCGGAGCGCTGGAGAGCCGGGAGCCATTCAACCGCGTGTTCGATTGCTGGACCATGGGTCCCGGATAGTCGCTGCGCGGCTTCCGGGATGACAAGCGGAGTGTTCTACTTCTCGAACGGGTCGCGCATCAGGATGACGTCTTCTCGCTCGGGCGAGGTGCTGAGGAGCGCGACGGGTTTGCCGACGAGTTCTTCGAGGCGTCTCACGTATTTCACGGCTTCGCCGGGGAGTTGCGTCCAGCTGCGGGCGCCGCGGGTGGAGCCTTTCCAGCCTTTGACGGTTTCGTAGATGGGCTGGACGTTGGCCTGGTCGGTCATGCCGGCGGGGAAGTGGTTGATGATCTTGTCGCCGAGTTTGTAGTGCGTGCAGATCTGGATCTCGCCGAAGCCGTCGAGCACGTCGAGCTTGGTGAGGGCGAGGCCCGTGACGCCGGAAACGGCGCAGGCCTGCCGCACCATCACGCTGTCGAACCAGCCGCAGCGGCGAGCCCGGCCCGTGTTGGTGCCGAATTCGTGGCCGACCGTGCCGAGGCGCTGGCCGATCTCGTTATCCTGCTCGGTGGGGAACGGGCCGCCGCCGACGCGGGTGGTGTAGGCCTTGGCAAGGCCGAGCACGTAGTTCACCGCGCTGGGGCCCACGCCGGAGCCTGCGGCCGCCTGCCCTGACACCACGTTGGACGAGGTGACGAACGGATAGGTGCCGTGGTCGACGTCGAGCATCACGCCCTGCGCGCCTTCGAACAGGATGCGGCGACCGAGGCGGACGGCCTGGTCGAGGCGTTCCCATACGGGCTGCGCGTAGGCGAGGATCTGCGGCGCGATGGCCAGGAGGTCTTTCTTGAGCTGTTCGGCGTCTGGCTCGGGCAGGTTGAGGCCGGCGCGGAGCGGGCGGTGGTGGGCCAGCAGACGATCGAGTTTGAGATCGAGGGCGGCAGGGTCGGCGAGGTCAGCGACGCGGATGGCGCGGCGGCCGACCTTGTCTTCGTAGGCGGGGCCGATGCCGCGGCGGGTGGTGCCGATCTGGGCGCCGGCGGCGGCTTCCTCGCGCGCGGCGTCGATGTCCTTGTGCCACGGCAGGATGAGGCACGCATTGTCGGCAAGGATGAGATCGTCGGGGCCGAGATGGACGCCGGACTGCGCGATCGATGCGATCTCGTTAAGCAGGTGCCACGGGTCAACCACGACGCCGTTGCCAATGATGGAGAGCTTGCCGCCGCGCACGACGCCGGACGGAAGCAGGTTCAGCTTGAACACCTTGCCGTCAATGACGAGCGTGTGGCCGGCGTTATGGCCGCCCTGGAAGCGGACGATGACGTCAGCCCGGCTCGACAGCCAGTCGACGATCTTGCCCTTCCCCTCGTCGCCCCACTGGGCTCCGACAACGACTACGCCGGTCATTGGATTCTCCATTGAAATCCGGGCGCAAAGGACACGAATGCCCCCTTTGGCGCAAGGTCGAATTGGCCGCATAAACCAATACGTAAGAAAAGCACGGTCAGCCTGCGGGCATGGCCAAACGCAAGACATCCAAATCCCATCCCCGCAGCCGGAAAAGGGCCCGTTCGGGCTCTGCGTCGCTGGTGGCTGCCATACTGGGCGCGGCGGCGGCTGGCATCTGGTTTTTCCTGGCTGAGG
The DNA here is from genome assembly GCA_030696545.1 of Hyphomonadaceae bacterium. Taxonomy (GTDB): domain Bacteria; phylum Pseudomonadota; class Alphaproteobacteria; order Caulobacterales; family Hyphomonadaceae; genus UBA7672. The sequence goes on along the minus strand of JAUYSA010000432.1, from coordinate 1,378 downwards.
CCGGGATCGTTCCGGGGATCGACATAGGCGGTTCGGTTGCGTCCGGCGGGCAGGACACGGCCGAGACGCCGTCTGGCCCGAATGCCGAGGCCGAAGCTGCACCGGCGCCTGCGGGCTCTGGGAGCGTAATCTCGGGCACCGCCTCTGTGGTGGACGCCGATACGCTGGATATCCATGGGCAGCGTATGCGGCTCAACGGCGTCGATGCGCCGGAGTCCGGCCAGAAGTGCAAGGACAGGGACGGCAAGCTCTATCGCTGTGGCACGGTGGCGGCGAATGCGCTCGATGCGTGGATCAACCGGAACCCTGTGTCGTGCGACGTGACGGGCAAGGATCGTTACGGCCGGTCGCTGGGCGATTGCAGCGTGCGCGGCGAGAGTGTTCAGGGCTGGCTGGTGGCGAACGGGCATGCCCTCGCCTATCGCAGCTATTCGACGGCGTTTGTGCCTGCTGAGCTGAAGGCGCGGGAAGCGAAGGTCGGGGTCTGGGCGGGCGAGTTCATTTCGCCGTGGGACTGGCGGCAGGGCCTGCGTCTTGATGGCGAGCCGCCAACGAAGGCGATGCTGGACGGCAAGGTCGGTGCCAGGTAGTCGGCAAATTGGGCTTTCCGGGGCCCAAGACTTGACCCGGCGACGGGGCTCGCATCTAGACAAGTCATGACCACGGGCCTGAAACGCATACTCGTGACGGGCGGCGCCAAGCGCGTCGGACGGCGGCTTGTCGAGCGGCTGTCGGCGGCGGGGCATGGCGTCGTGATCCACGCGAACACGAATGCCGTGGAAGCGGAGCAGCTGTTCGAGCAGTTGCGCGGCGCCAATCCGAATGTGTGGAGCATCAGCGCGGATCTTGCCGATCATGCGGCGGCATGCGCGCTGGTCGATCAGGCGGGGCAGCTTGCGGGCGGGCCGCTGTCGGGGCTCGTGAACTCCGCGTCGGTGTTTGACTATGACACGCCGGGAGCGATGGACATTGCAGCGTTCGATCGCGCGATGGCTGTGAATTTGCGAGCGCCTGCCCTGTTGTCGGAGCGGTTCGCGGCGCAGGCTGATCCGGCGCACGACAACTGCATCGTCAACATGCTGGACCAGAAGCTGTGGGCGATAAACCCGGATTTCTATTCCTACACGATGAGCAAGGCCGCGCTGCTGGCGGCGACCGACATGATGGCGCGGGCGTTTGCGCCGGCCGTGCGCGTGAATGCGATTGCACCGGGGCTGCTGCTGCCGAGCTATGACCAGACGCAGGCGGAGTTCGAGATCGTCGCCTCGCGCAATCCGATGCAGCGGCCGATTGCGCTGGATGATGTGGCGTCGGCGCTCGAGTTCCTGATGGGCAATGCGGCGCTGACGGGACAGGTGATGCATGTCGACAATGGGCA
>JAUYSA010000408.1 GCA_030696545.1 Hyphomonadaceae bacterium | reverse complement strand
CCAGCGCGACGAGCGCCGCCGCGCGCATCGCAACCTCGGTCTTGCCATAGCCGACATCACCTATCACCAACCGATCCATCGGCCTGCCGGAAGCGAGATCATCTCGCACTGCCTTGATAGCGCGCGTCTGATCCGGCGTTTCCGAGAACGGAAAACCTGTTACGAACTCATTGTATGCAGCTGCATCAGGATCAATCTTTACGGCCCGCCGCTTTGCGTTCTCTTTTGCTATGCGCGTCAGGTCGATAGCCGCTTCCGTCATCGCTTTGTCGATAACCAGACGACGCTTGCGCCAGCTCGTGCCATCAAGATTGTCCAGCGTTACAGCAGACCTGTCCGCGCCATAGCGCCAGATGCGGTCAGCCTCCTCGACAGGTATCAGTCGCCGCGCACCGCCTGCATATTCCAGCTCAATCGCTTCGCCCGGCGCCTTCTCGCCCGCTGCAGATGATTTGTGCGTCAGACCCGCAATCACCGCGACACCATGGTCTTCGTGAATGACCACATCGCCCAGACACACGTCGCCAATTTCCAGCAGGTGGCAGCCAGAATCCTGCGCCGCAGCTGCGAGCCCTGCATTGCTGCCGAGCACATCGCGCGCTGAAACCACCAGCCTGCCCGCTTCACGCCAGCTCTGCTCGACCTCCATTTCGAGCATCGCGACGCGCGAACGCGGCCCGCGCTCCACATCGCTCCAGCTTTTCACCGGCTTGATCGCCGCCAGGATTGTCTTGCTCAGTCGCTTTTTCACAAACCGAAGATCGTGCGCTGACCCGACAACCGCGACACGCGCCTTATCAGCCAGTGCCGCCGTGATCTCTGCGTTCATCGCTCGCACCGGGTTTGGCGCCGCGCTGAAACGGATCCGCCGCTCTTCCGGCCCCGCCGTCAGATCGACCACGCTTCGGCTTTTCAGCGACGCATCCCATGCCGCCTTGGCAACCAGCTTGCGCCGCGCCGCTGCAGGCACGCCGCGGGATGCTTCTGCGGCATCCGCCGCCAGCGACAGGAAGCGCGCCCGTTCAGCCGCCACGCCGTGATCCAGAGCCACGGATGCACCAGGGAAGTAGTCGAACAGGGTCTTGCCCTTGCCGGCAATCTCCGGCTCGACAGCCACCCCCGTTTCAAGAAAGGGCAGATCGCGAAGTCCGCGTTGACTCACGGAATCGAATTCCCGTAGTCGCGCGACGACACCATCCAGCAGCTCGACCCGCACCGGGCTGGCGGCATCGGCCGGGAAGATATCGATCACCTTGCCGTGGATTGCGTACTCAGCAGGCTCATCGACCCGGTCATCTTCAAAATATCCGAGATCCCGGATCGATTTCGCGAATGCCTGGGCGTCCAGCTTGTCCCGTAATCGCAGACGCGGCAGCTCTGTGTCGAACACTTTTGGTTCAGGCAATAACTCCGAAGCAGCTTCCGCCGTTGTCACACAGACAAGCCGGCCACGGCCTGTCGTTCTGAAAGCTTCCCGCGCCTTCCTCAACGCCGACAAACGCTGTCCGATGTTTGCCGCCGTAGGCGGCTGCGTGTCTCCCGGCAACGCATCGCTCGGCGGGAAGAAGATGATCTCTGCATTTGGCGCGGCGCCTCCCAGCGCCACGACAATGTCGCGCGCGCGGTAGTCGCTGGATACAATCGCCAACACGTCGTAGTTCGCCAGCACCTCTGCGATCCGTGCGGCAGCGACCCCTACCATGCAATCAGCGAGTGCTGCCTGCGGCGGCGAAAGAGCACCCCTGTCGGCCATCAGAGCCATGCCCCGCACAATACGCTGTATTCTGCGCCGAAGCGCGCGATAGTCTTCATGCTGTCAGTTTTCCGGTTGCGCTCGCGCGGCCTGACCACGCAAATCACTCACCGCTCCTACATTCATTCGCCATTAAAAGCGAAGGCCGGATGTTGTGAATATCGTGCGCCTTCAAGCGCCGACCGCAACTTCGTGGCAATACATGCACCGAATTCCAGCACCTTAGTCAGCCCGCAAATCCGTTGCAGCTATGCCTGCGATTGCCGCTTCCGATCGAGCCATCGCATCAAAGGTGTCGCTGTAATGCCATGAATTATCACTGACACAAGGACGACCAACCCGGTCAATGCCCACAGGCGCTCGCTTGACCCGAATTCGCCATGGTTGATTCCGTAGGCAACGTAGTAAAACGATCCGATCCCCCGGATGCCAAAGAAGGAAATCAGGCTGCGGTCGCTCAATGGCTGACGCGAACCGACAAGTGATATCAGCCCAGCGATCGGCCGTATCAGAAACACGATCGCTAGCGCAGCCACGACATCCAACCACGTCACGTTGGCGAACAGGCCCGTGGCGATTGCGCCGCCAAACAGGACAAGCACCAGCATCATCAAAACTCGCTCGATCTGCTCGGCAAAGTCGTGCAGTGCTTCGTGATATTCGTGATGGCGCTCTGTATCGCGAAACGCTAGCGCCGAAACGAACACAGCAAGAAAGCCATATCCGTGCAGAACTTCGGTAACTGCGTAGGCGACCAATGTTGCGCCAACCGCAACAAGCCCATCGCCCGTGCCTGAAAGCTTCACATGCGACGCCCCGAAGGTTAGCCAACCCAGCCCCCTGCCAACCAGCCAGCCAACGCCGACACCCGCGCAGATGCGCCACCCGACATCCATAACGAGCCAGGCTCCTACTTCGGCAGCATCAGGCCAGTCCTGCCCCGCCGACGACGCCAATGCGAAGACCACAGCCAGATGCACAAAGGGGAAAGCGAGCCCATCATTGAGACCCGCTTCCGAGGTGAGCGCAAATTTTACCTCTCCCTCTTCTCCAGCACCCGGCTTCCCCACCTGCACGTCGGACGCGAGAACCGGGTCCGTTGGCGCCAAGGCGGCGCCAAGCAGCAACGCCATCGCAATTGATAGACCCAAGCCGTAACCAACGAGCGCTACCGCGGCGATGGTCAACGGCATCGCAATGCCAAGCAGGCGCCAGGTCGTCGCCCAGGCTCGCAAACCGATGGGCCGGTCCAGTTTAAGACCCGCGCCCATGAGCGAGATGATGACAACGGCTTCGCAGAGCTTCTCGACAAGCGTGTCGTATGTTCGGGGATTGGGTTCGAAGCCCATACCGCCAAGGGCGAACAGCATGACGCCCAGCCCGACACACAGGATCGACAAGGACAGCGGAAGCTTGCGCAGCGCCAATGGCAGCCACGCTACGAGCAGCACGATCACACCCAATCCGAGAAGAAAGACAATGTAGGGGTCGGGCATGCTCGTACTCACATGAGGCCATCGGATTCACCGCGAACGGACAATTGAGCATTTTACGGCGTGAAGCGAGCAACGCGGCTCTACAGCGCAGGTTCCTTTTCGCGCTGGTCGTCCGCTTCAAGCTGGCCCCGGAAACGGCCTGGGCATGCTGCGCGGCGCCGCCTGATCCCACGCGACATGCAGTCCAACCGCCGTTGTACCCCCTACCGTCGCTGCAATGCTTGCGACGCTGTCGTCAGTCCAATGCTAACTTACCCAACAGCTCGTCGTACCTTTAGCGCGACACTCAGCGACCGGTCGCCTTCACGCTCTCGATCATCCTCGCAACACGATCGCGATACACCTCGGGTGCGGCGGCCGAAGCGCCGCAATGGCCGGCCTCCTCTGCAATCCAAAGCGACGCATTGGGGCCGGCGCGCTCGGCGAGGTCCCGCGCATGCGT
>JAUYSA010000372.1 GCA_030696545.1 Hyphomonadaceae bacterium | reverse complement strand
GCCCTGCAGAAATAGGAGAGCCGGGATGGCGCCATCATTATCTGCCGTCTTCCAGAAGCTTGCATCGCTTCGCCTCGTCGACAGCAGGCGGCTGCATTTGTTGCCGGAACAAACGCAACTGAAGCGATTGCTGGCTCACTTTGATGTCGATTGTGTTTTCGACGTTGGGGCGAACACCGGACAATACGCCACCATGTTGCGGCGTAAAGCGGGGTTCAAAGGCCGGATCATTTCTTTCGAGCCGATCCCGGAGGCCGCGGCGAACATACGCAAGAAGGCCAAAGACGATCCGTTATGGACGGTGGAGGAACTCGCCTTGGCCGATACGTCGGAGTCCAGGCTGTTCCATGTGATGGCAGGTTCCGAGTTCAGTTCGCTTTCGGCTCCGCGGAATGATGAGGTGGGCCGGTTCGCCGCCATGAACCGCCCAGCCCGTTCCATCATGGTACAGACCGAAACGCTGGCCAGCGTATTCCCTCGCCTTCAGACTGAACATGGCTTCAAGCGCCCGTTTCTCAAGATGGATACGCAGGGCTTCGACTTGTCTGTACTGCGCGGCGCTGGCAGCATCCTTTCGAACTTTATCGGGTTCCAGAGCGAGCTCTCGATACGCCGCATCTATCAGGATGCGACTGATTTCCGGGAAGCGATCACGTTCTACCAGTCGCTTGGCTTTGACCTGAGCGCCTTTGTTCCCAACAATGCGGGACATTTTCCGGCGCTGATCGAGATCGACTGTATTATGGTGCGGCGTGATCTGATGGCTGATGCGCTTCAACTTGGCGGGACTTCAGGCGCGGGAGCTCCGAGTTCGGCGACTGCAGCGCCACACGCTGGTGCCTCACTCGAACAGGTTCGCGCGACAGCTTCGGTGGAACTCCCGCCTCGGAAACACTCAGTATTTGAACCGAACACTTCAAGCTGACCCTGTTCGTATCTTATCTCCGAACTACTTCATTACAGCGTCGTCAGATTGCGTCCGGGCAACGGGCGAACCGACGCGCAGGTCTCGCGCCAGCGACGGCCTAAGGGAGGAGAAAGTGCCTGATACGTTGCCCAACATCTCTGGACTTGGTTCGTGGCCGGCTGCCGTGACAGTGAAGCAGGCAGCACGCCAGACGCTATCGATCTTCGACGAAGACTGGTGGCTTGATGCCTCGGCTCCCGGCGCGTGGGATCGCGCGCAGGTTGAGTGGGGCGGTGTTGTCGTTGGGGACATGGCGTTCCACTTCAAGCGACGCTGGGGGCTGAACTATATAGCGATGCCGCATCTCACCCGGACAATGAGCCCGCGGCTCTATCCGCCGCCAGCGAAAGCGGCGACGCGCGACATGCTGAACCAGACGATCGTCTCAGAGCTGATGCAGAAACTTCCCAAGCACGACCGTTTCGAACGATCGCTCGAACCTGGATGCGCGAGCGTTCAGGGCTTTGTCCACGCCAACCTGGCCGTGACTCACATGTACACGTTCCGCTCGAAGGCCAGCGACGGACCGGAAACCATGCTTCGAGACATGCACCAGGAAGCACGCAGGGCGATCAACAAGGCGCAGCGGGAATGTTCGATCGAGCACAGTATGGACCTAGACCGCTTCATCGGCCTTCACCGCCAGTCATACGGGAAAGGAACGCTGGTTCACTACGACGTCCTCAAGCGTATCTTTTCAGCGGCAGAATCGCGTGGACAGGTCGAGATCGTTTTCGCGCGACTCAACGGAGCCACTGATTGCGCAGCCATGATCCTCATCTGGGATGACACCGCAATGTACACTTGGCTTCTGGCCCGTGACCGCGTGCAGAACCATGTTGGCGCGACCAGCCTTCTTACCTTCGAAGCCATGAAAAGCGCGCATCGCATTGGGCGCATTCTGGATCTCGATGGATATGTGACGCCCGCTGTGGGAACGTTTCTCGCCAAGTTTGGGCTTCAACCCGTTGTGCGTCCGTATGTGAACGGCAGCAGCCGAGTATGGCAGGCGCTTCGTTGCGCAACGGGCATCGTCAAGCCGTCCCGCAAGGACCGTCATTTCCGGGTGGCGTAATTGTTGAACACAAGGTTCCTCTCCAATGAGCGTTGAGATTGCCGAGTCCGCCGCGATACGCTTCGTCTCCAAGACGCCATCTGGCCAATGGCGCAGCAATTGAAAAGCCGTCTGTACACGCACCGGGAAGCGCAAACCGCCGAAGTGTCCGCAGGGCCACTTGCGGCGCTGGCTGACTGGATCACGGATTACCCGATGAATGAGCACGCAGAGCTGGGACGTTCCGGCACTGTCTGTCCATTCGTCAAGCAGGCCTCTCGGCTTGATACCCTGCGGCTGGCCATCAACCTCGCCCGTCCGGAAGACGAAGACTCTGTCTTCACTGAAATACGCGGCAGTTTTGGCGACATGAAGGACATACCGGCCCCACGCGGCAAGGATCGCCTCAGAACGATCGTCGTGGGCTTTCCGAACTGCGCCGGTGATGAGGGCATCGCGATGCTGGAGCGGATCTACAAGCGCCACAAATATTATACGTTGCTGCGCTCCCGGATGGTCGCGTTCTTCCATCCCGGCGCCCAGACGCATGGGCTCTGGAACGACGCGTTCCGGTCAATGCGATCACCCATGCCGATACTTGCGGTCCGCTATCTCGTTGAGCAGGACGCAGTGTTCGCCGCGAAGCATAAGTTGATGACCCTGCCCTACCTGCTCCGTTTCGGTCCAGCCGGAGCAAGACGTATCGCCGCCCACTGGCAACGCAAGGCGGACACAGCACCCGCTGAGCCCTGAAGATCATTTGCGACCGGATTCTGAACGTCGCGCCTCCGAGAACCTCGGCACGAAGCGCGCGGCCGACCACAACACTTGAGCGCTCAGCTAGTGCGGTCCCATGCCAGTGAATACGAGTTAGATCCAGGCCATCTGTTCTCATCCCTTCTTCGCGTCGACGGCCGAGTACCGTGGCCCTGCGAGTTCGAATTGCCACAAGGACTTCGGATTCAGTTAGGTCTTTGATCTTACAGTATTTTTTTAGATTTGGGATAGAGGTCGCTGGTTCGAGACCAGCAGCTGGCACCTGAGAAGCTTTGGAGCCTGGCTAGTCGACGCGTGCGATCCGTTCAAATAGCGTGGCTTCATGACGAGCACACGGACCCTGATCGCGTTCAACACCGCAACGGCAAGCGAGAACAAGATTCACGATGATGCCGTCGCCAGCCGCTTCGGTTTCACTGGCGGACTGGTGCCTGGCGTCGATGTGTTCGCATATCTCGCTCACATGCCTATGGCGACGTGGGGAGCGGAGTGGCTGACCAACGGGCAGATGCGCGCACGCTTCATCAAGCCCGTGTACGACGGGGACAGCGCCACAGTTACATCCTCGCAAGCGAACGGCGGTCTTGATCTTTCCATCTCCGCACGCGGCGACCTTTGCGCGACTGGAATGGCTAGGCAACGTGGCGCGGCAGAGCCAGCCGACGTCCTGCCTTCAGCGCTCATGCCAGACGCCGAATCCCGGCCACCGGCATCGGTAAGCAGCCTGACGCCTGGACGTGTGCTGGGTACATTGCGCGAAACCTATACACGTGAGGAGGGGCTGGATCACATTGGCGCCGTGCGCGACGACGTAGCTCTCTACGATGACGGACGGATTGCCAACGCAGCGTGGCTTCTTCGCCGCGCGAACTATGTGCTCGCCGACAATGTGAAGCTTGGCCCGTGGATACATGTTGAGAGCGACATCAATATGCACAGCCTTCTTCGCGATGGCGAAGAGCTTGAGGTACGGGCCGTCGTTGCGGAGAATGTCGAGACCAAGGGGCACCTGATGGTCGTGCTCGACGTGCAGATGCTATCTCGCAAACGCCTCATCATGACTTGCCGCCACTGGGCAATATACGAACCGCGGCAGGTGCGGCAAACGCGATAAGTCAGTCTCAAAAATCAAAAAGCCCGGGCTCGACATCGAACCCGGGCTTTTATCGAGAATGATGCAGACGCCCTAGAACGTCGCGTAACCCTTTTCGACGATGTAGCGCTTCAGATCGGCAACGCGGCTTTCTGGGTTGGGGTGTGTCGACATCCACTCCTGCGGCCGATCAGTGGATGCGGCGCCCATTTTTTCCCACAGACGTACAGCCTGTTTCACATCGTAACCCACCTGCTTCATGTAATCGACGCCCACACGGTCTGCCTCGGTTTCGTTCGAGCGGCTGAACGGCAGGAGAACACCGACCTGCGCGCCCGCGCCCGCAGCGGCCATCACCATGTTGAGAGATTCCGAGCTCAGCTGAACCTGCGAACCGACAAGCGCCCCGGCACCCTGGATAGCAACGCTGGTCAAAGTTTCCTGGCCAATGCGACGCGCCGCATGGCGGAGAACAACGTGACCAACTTCATGTCCCATCACGGCGGCGATCTGGTCGTCATTGTCAACAAAGTCCATCAGGCCTTTGTAGAACCCAACCTTCCCGCCGGGCAGGCAGAACGCGTTCTTCTCCGGGCTGTCGAACACAACGAATTCCCATTGGGCGCCGGGCACGTTGGCAACGCTTGCGATTTTATTGCCGACCGCCTGCAGGCGCTGGTTGTAGCGGGCATCCCTGGAGATCGGCGTCTGCTGTTTCGTTTCTTTCCAGGCCTCGGCCGCCATTGGAATGATATCAGCGTCAGCCGGCGTGAAGAACTCTGCCGCGCTTTCGCAGGCGCCAGTCGTACCAGCGACGCCTAGCAGCATCGTGCCGGCCCAGAGACGCCTAACCACATCGCGCCGGTGCATCCCATCAAGGGACACAATCCGCGGGGCGGCGACATTATGGTTCTCACACATGCGCATCTCCAAAATGAAGGAATCTATTCAGCTAACATAGTCCGCAGTTAGCGCAGGACAAAACCCCGAAATCAGCTGGATTTCTGCTTTGATGCGCTACGGCAGTCAGATCACGTTCTCGCTGCGCAACTCTGACAAGGTTGAGGCTGAAAAACCCAGCAAAGCCGAAAGCACCTCGTCGGTATGCTGCCCAACAGTGTCTGGCGCTGGCCGGCGAACCTCACCAGGCGTTTGCGAGAGCTTGGGAAAGACATTGGGCATCGGAATACGACCCATATGCGGGTGGTTTTCCCAATGGATGGCATTGCGTGACAGGAATTGAGGGTCTTTCACCATCTGGTCAGGTCGATAAATCGGGCCGGCCGGTACTCCGGCTTCGGACATGATGGCATCAACCTCGGCGACGGTATGTCGAAGTGTCCACTCTGAAATCAGGCCGTCGAGTTCGGCTTGCCGTTCACCGCGCGCATGATGCGTCTTGTAACGTGGATCTTCCGCCCACTCGGCCATGCCGATCGTCTCAGCGAACCGAGCAAACACCTTGTCCTGGTTAGCGCCGATGACAATGTCCCCGTCGCTGCAAGGATAGACATTCGACGGCGCGATTCCCGGAAGAATGGATCCGGACCGCGTTCGCATGTGACCACTGGCGCCGTAATCCGAAAGCAGTGACTCTGTGACCTGCAGGACCGCTTCATAAAGGGCGGAGTCAACAACCTGACCACGCCCTGTTTTCTCCCGATGATAAAGCGCTGCGAGAGCGCCCATGCAGCCATAGGAAGCCGCCAGCGTGTCACCTATCGAAATGCCCATGCGAGCGGGCGGCCTGTCTGGTTCGCCAACGAGATAGCGCCAACCACCCATCGCCTCGCCCACAAGTCCGAAACCGGCGCGATCCGCATAAGGCCCGGTCTGTCCGTACCCGGAAACGCGCACGATGATCAGCCCAGGATTGATAGCGTGCAGCGCCTCGGGTGACATGCCCCACTTCTCGAGCGTTCCAGGACGGAAATTCTCGACAAGAATGTCAGCCTTTGCCACGAGTTGGCGCGCGATATCCTGACCACGCGGCTTACGCAGATCGAGTGAAACCGACCGCTTGTTGCGTGCGATGACGCGCCACCAGGCTGGTTTCGGTCCCTGCCCCCATTGGCGCATCGGGTCGCCGTCACCGGGCGCTTCGATCTTGATCACGTCCGCGCCCATATCTCCCATGAGCTGGCCGCAGAACGGCCCCGCGATCAGCGAGCCCATCTCGATGACACGCAATCCCTCAAGAGGACCGCTCACTTCGGGAAACCTCCGGCGCGGCTCACAAGGCCCGGCAACGTCCGCCCCATTTTTTTGGACAGCCATTGTGCCGTGTCGATCAGCGCCTGAAGGTTCAGCCCGGTTTCGACACCTGAGCGCTGCAGCACGTACTGCACGTCTTCCGTTGCGACGTTACCAGTAGCGTTGGGCGCGAACGGACAGCCGCCAATACCGGCAATGGATGCATCAAGTGTCGCCGCGCCAACTTCGACACCCGCCCATGCATTTGCAATCGCGGTATTCCGCGTGTCGTGAAAATGTAGGCGGATCGGTATGCCCGGCGCGGCGGCTTTCACGGCAACCATCAACGTCTTTACTTGAGACGGCACCGCCACGCCGATCGTGTCGCCCAGCGCGATTTCGCGCGGACCCGCTGTTGCTACCTTTCTTGCAAGCTCAGCCACGCGGCCGGGCTCGATCTCGCCATCGAACGGACAACCAAAAGCAACAGAGATGGTAGCCTGGGCTGAGCGCCCATGCTCTTTTGCCAACCGGATGATCTCGATTGCATCGTCGACGGTTTCGTCGGATGTGCGGCCCTGATTTCGTGTGCCAAATCCATCACTGGCTGAGATAACAGCGCCGAGTTCATGCACTTGTGTTTCAAGCGCCCGCAGCGCTCCACGCTTGTTGAGAACCAGACCGATATAGGTGACATCCCCTGCATCACGCTTCGGCAAACCTGCGCAAACGGCTTCCGCATCGGCCATCTGGGGAACGCGACCGGGGTGAACAAAGCTGGCGACCTCAATGCGCTTTGATCCTGCAGCGATGGCGCGCTCGATCAATTCCAGCTTGTCGGCCGTAGGGAAAAAGCCCGGCTCGTTCTGCAAGCCATCGCGCGCGGCAACTTCGACCATTTCGATGCGTGTGTTCATGCCGCCATTCTAACGGGTTGCCGGCTTCTTGCGAGCCCCGGATTTGATCAATGACGGCTGTTGTTGACATTGGCAAAAAAGCCAGCCGCATCGCGAACAAATAGCCCGTTGAGCGCGGCGTTCATGTGATCGGCAGCTGAATACTCAAGATAGGTGACGGCCAAACCCTGTTTCCTGAGCCGTTCAGCTAAGGACCGCGCCAATGTCACGGGGAATGTTTCGTCACGGCCCGCGCCGAGCACCATGATCGGCCCGCTGAAATCGCTCAGGGCTTCGCCGACATCATAGCTTTTCAGGCCGTTTGTCAGCTCCAGCTGAAGTGTCGGCGGCGTGAACCATGGCTTGCGGGCATCCATGACCTCAGAGAAATTTGGCGCAGTTGCTTCGAGTACAATAGCATCGACTTCCGTGCTCTGACTGGCGATGGCCGCGCATACCGGGCCGCCTAGTGAATGGCCCCAGAGGATCAGCGGCCGTTTGCTCGCAAGCCCGTCCAGATAGGTTGCGATGCGACTCTGAAACGTCAGCATCGCGCCAATCGTGGGCTGGCCACTGCTATCGCCGTAGCCGGGGTAGTCCATCAGCAGCGCTTCTCCCCATGGTAATATCTTCCCGGCATAAACTGTTCCGTGGCTACGCCTGTCTCCCGATTCACCACCACAGTGAACGATCAGCGGCTCATCGTCAGAGCCGTTGCTCCCCGCGACCCGCGTGATCGCGATGCGCTCGCCTCCAAGATCCACGAAGTCGTGCGATATTCGAGCCGGGATACGATCAGGAAAATTGGGGAAGATACGCCCAAAGTCAGCGCTGAACGGGCCCGGTTTGGTCAACCGTTCCTCGGCATCCAGCTTGAGCCCTGCAACAGTGGTTACTTTCTCGGCGCGAGCCACCGGCCGGAAGAACCACGACTCATCAACCGACCAGGATATGCACCCGCCAAGCGTCAGCACGGAGATCGCGGCAATGCAGAGTCCGCGCTTCATTACCCGCCCCTGAAAATATGCGGGAACCGTGCTGACGAAATCGGGCCGAAATCGGGCTGTGATCAACTCAACCGGGCGTTTTCACGCGCGCGATCGCATTCTGCCATCCTGCTAGCTGCCGGGAACGATCAGACAGCGCCATATCCGGTTCGAACTTGCGATCGAGCTTCCAGAGAGCAGCCGCCTCATTCAACGAGCTGAACTCACCCGCGCCCACCGCCGCGAGGATAGCCGCGCCTAGCACAGTGGTTTCTGTATTCCGGGGGCGCAGGACCTCGATGTTGAGAATGTCGGCCATAAATTTCATCAACCAGTCGTTGCGCGCCATTCCCCCATCCACCCGCAGGCGCTGCGGCGCAACGCCATCCTTTGCCATGGCCTCAAGCAGCTCAGCCGTCTGGAACGCCACGCTCTCCAACGCAGCACGCGCGATATGCGCGATGGTCGAACCGCGCTGCAGACCGAGAATGGCGCCGCGTGCGGCAGAGTCCCAGTGCGGAGCGCCCAGACCGACAAACGCGGGCACCAGATAGACGCCATCGGTATCGGGAATCCCCTTTGCGAGCTCACCGGCATGAGCCCCGTCACGTATGATCTTCAGCTCATCTCGCAGCCACTGGATGGTCGATCCCGCAGACAGAATAGAGCCCTCCAGCGCATAGGTCGGCTTGCCATTGCATTGGTATGCGATCGTGCCCAGCAATCTCGACGTCGACCGCTTGAGTTCCGCGCCGGTGTTGAGAATGAGAAACCCGCCCGTGCCGTAGGTCGACTTCACCTCACCCGCTTCAAAGCACGCCTGCCCGACCAGCGCCGCCTGCTGATCGCCCGCTACCCCGCGTATCGGCAGTCGCGGTCCAAAAATGTCACTGACGCCATAGTCCGCCGCAGAGTCCTTCACTTCCGGCAACAGCGCCATAGGCACGTCAAAGAGAGCGCACAGATCTGCATCCCAACGTCCGATACGGATGTCGTACAGCGATGTCCGCGACGCGTTGGTCGCGTCAGTCGCATGAACCCTCCCGCCCGTGAGGCGCCAGATCAGAAAGCAGTCGATGGTTCCTGCCGCCAGTTCGCCGCGCCTCGCGCGTTCACGCGCGCCGGGAACAGCATCAAGTATCCACGCGATTTTAGACGCGGAAAAATACGGATCGAGCACCAGGCCAGTGCGATCCCCGACCATGCCTTCATTGCCCTTGAGCGCGAGGTCGCGCGTGCGCCCTGCAGTCCGACGGTCCTGCCAGACGATGGCGTTGTGAATGGCATCGCCTGTCCGGCGGTCCCAGATAACAACGGTTTCGCGCTGGTTCGTCACTCCGATCGCGACGACCTTTCGATTACCCAGACGCTCGAGGGTCTGTTCCGCCGTGCGACGCTGCGTACGCCAAATCGCTTCGGGGTCGTGCTCAACCCAGCCCGACTGCGGAAATATCTGCGGAAACTCTTCTTGAGCCGACGCAACGACCGAGCCATCGAGAGCGATGGCCATCGCACGACTGGATGTTGTGCCCTGATCGAGCGCCAGGATTACGCCCTCGCTCACGCCTGTCTCCTTAACTCAAACTGGATCGAGGGCACGCCCTTGTAAAAAGTTCGCGTGCGTTCCTGGAAACCGAACTTGTACGCCAGCTTTATTGAAGGCGCATTGTCCGGATCAATAAGCGCCACAAGACAGTCCGCGCCAAAGACCCGACGCTCCCAGTCGAGCACGGCCTGCAGCGCTTCGCTTGCGTAACCCTTGCCATGCATACCCGGCATCAGGGCCCAGCCAAGCTCGCGGTCGTCTCCGAATGGCGGCTCCATCTCTCTCTTGGCATCCATGATGCCGATCTCGCCGATGACCCTGCCTGTCGCAATCTCTTCGATGGCCCAAAAGCCATGACCCAGCAACACCCAGGACCCCGCATAGCGCTGCACGCGCTGCCAGACTTCTTCCGGCGTGTAAGGGCGCCCGCCAATGAACCGCGTCACGATCGGATCATTCCAGATCGGAAGACTGGCGGCGAAATCCGCCGCCGTATGCGCGCGCAAGCGCAGCCTTTCGGTTTCGACCACCGGCGCTCGATCAAACCCGCTGGAAGTCATGCACCGCCCCCAGCCCAAGCACCTGTCCAAACTCGTCCAGCGCAGTCCTGCTTTCGGCCAGGAGGGTCGGATCGGCCAGATCCGCGAGCGCCAAGCGATCCCGATAACGCCGCCTCACTATCTCTTCCAGTGCGACGATGCGCGCCTCGTCCACAACCGCCCGCGCCCCCAGCCCCGCAAGCTCGCTTTCAGTGAGTACGACGCGCAAGCGCAGACAGGCAGGGCCTCCGCCATTTCGCATCGACTGACGCAGATCGAGATAGTGAGCCTCGCGTATCGGGCCGTTGGTCGCTAGAACCCGATCGACAAACGCCTTCGCGCGCGGCGTTTCTTCCGCCTCGTGCGGCAGGATCAGCGCCATGCCACCTGCCGGCAATGAGACGATCTGCGAGTTGAACAGGTATGACTTCACCGCTTCATCAAGAGTCAGTTCATCCTCACCGGCTTCAAGGAAGACAGGCTCAAAGCCTTTTGCGTCACATGCCCTCTTCAGTCCCTCCACGGCATTGCTCTTCTGCTGAAAAGCGCCGGAATGAAACATCAGCACATTACCGTTCGACACAGCCACGACATCGTTGTGAAACGCTCCCGCATCGATCGCCGCCTGCCCTTGCTGCACCAAAGCCGCGCCGCCACCCGTCCAGAGTTGATGCTGCGTAGCGACGATATGCGATGCCTCCATCGCCTGGCGCCCGCTGAAACGATCGCCGCTGGATTTTGCGAAAGCCGACCTGCCATAAACGAATATCTCAACGCCTCGCTCGCCATGCGTCGCGGCAAGCCGACAATGGTTCGCGGCGCCCTCATCGCCGAACGTGCCGAAAGGCACGGCAGGATGCACCACGAATTTCGCCGGATCGGCAAAGATTGCAGACAGCACCTGGGCAGTCGTTTCGGCTTCCAGTGCGCGGTGGAAGTGCGACGACAGGTTGGCTGGCGTTAAATGCACCCGGCCATCACCCGTATCCGCTGATGGCGAGACTGTGGCTGCGTTCGCCGTCCACATGGCGGATGCAGACGCGACATTGGCCAGCAACACGGGAGACGCCTTGAACGCCGCGTGGATGACATCGGCGTCGCTGCCGCCAAACCCCATCTTCCGCAGGCTGCTTACGTGCGGCCGTTCATGCGGGGGCAATACACCTTGCGTCAGCCCCATCCGCATCAGCGTCCGCATCTTGGACAGCCCCTGCAATGCAGCCTCACGCGGGTTAGAAACCTTCCCCTCGTTTGCTGCCGCCGCAAGATTGCCCTGCGCAAGGCCGCCGTAGTTGTGCGTAGGGCCTACAAGCCCATCGAAGTTGACTTCGATCGCACTCATGCGCGCACGCCGACGATCGGCTCGTCATCCTTTACGAGGCCCGCAGCAATGAGACTGGCCATCGGCCACGCGGAATAGTCGGCCGCGTAATATCCGGCAGGGCGGTGATTGCCTGACTGGCCCACCCCACCGAACGGCGCTGCTCCGGAAGCGCCTGTCGTCTGACGATTCCAGTTCAGTACACCCGCACGAACATCAGATTCAAAACGTGCAAAGAGGTCAGGGTCGTCAGAGATCAATCCTGCGGCGAGACCAAACTTCGTATTGTTCGCCTCATCGAGCGCCGCGTCGAAATCGGCTACGCGGATAACCTGCAGCAGCGGCCCGAAGACTTCTTCGTCCTTGCGGCCATTGATCGCCGTCACATCAATCAGTCCCGGCGAAAGAAATGCCGCGCCGACTTCCAGCCGCCTAGACTCGCGCAACGCAACACCGCCTGAGCGCAACCAGT
>JAUYSA010000311.1 GCA_030696545.1 Hyphomonadaceae bacterium | reverse complement strand
GACAACGCAGCGAAAAATATACAAAAACACAAGTAGGCAATACAATTACCTATGCTTATAGCAGCGGTACTACAAAACAAGACGATGGATTTAATTTTGATTTGATAGGCAACATTGTAAAAATATTAACCCGTGTAACAGATTGTGGTATTAGTACTGGTACATTAGGCAGCAATGCTCTTGACCGAGAATTTGAATATGATCCTATTTACCGTTTAACTTATGCTGATGGAAGAGAAAGTAATACCCAAAGCGGAAATAATTATTTATATGATGATGCTCCTGCACCCGGTTCTCCTAATGCAAGCAATGTAAGGTTTTACAGTAGAACCTATGATTATGATAAATTAGGTAACATACAAAATGTAATACAAGGTGGCACAAATGGTTTTACCCGCACTTTTGATTATAATACAGGTGTTAATACTCTACAACAAGTTGTAGATGGCTCATCAGCCTTAATAGAAGATTTTACTTATGATGCCAACGGCAACCAGATTACCGCAAGTAGTAATCGTTTTTATGTGTGGAACCATGCCGACCAATTGATATGTTATAAAAACAAAGTTGGAGCAGCTGACCCCACTGTTTATACCCAGTATGATTATAGTGGACAAGACAGGGTAAGTAAATTAGTAAGAACCGGAACGTCCTCAACACCTATATATGAACGTACAATCTACATTGATGGTATTTTTGAATATGTAAAACTTGAAACAGGAAGTACATATGAAAAAAATTACATCCACATCATGGATGATAAAAGCAGAATTGCGGAAGTAAGAATAAATCCCGGCACAGCTTTTCCGGGAGATATTAGTGATGATATAACTTACGTTATAGAAAATCAAATTGGTTCTTCTGTCATGCGAACAAACACAAGCGGCACTGAAATCGACAAAGAAGAATACTATCCTTTTGGTGATTCTTCACTAAGAACGTTCACCTACAAGCGCTACCGATATGTAGGCAAAGAGAGAGACGCAGAAAGTGGATTGTACTATTACGGAGCAAGGTACTATGCCGCATGGACGTGTCGGTTCATAAGTGTTGACCCGCTGGCGGGGAAATATGTCTGGCAGTCTTCTTATGTACATGCAGATAACAACCCAATAAATAGAATTGACTATAATGGGATGGGTACTGATGGAGGAGGCGATGATAAGGGAAAAAATCAACCAGCAGTCAATAGCAATGTGGCAAAGAAAGATAATACAGATGTAAATACTATTGGTCCGAGTCAAGATGTTCTTAAAAGAATGGAAGAAAAGGCAAACGGAACTTATGAAAAAAAAGAACAAATACGACTTATAAATGCAACAATAAAACATTCTGAAAACTTACATTCAAAAGAGTCAATTAGTGATGCTATAAGCAATCCAGATTATGCTGTTGCAAAAGAAGCTGGAGAAGCATACCGTGCAACAGATAATCCTCTTTTAAAAATAAGTATTTTTTTGAACACCTTTGTATGGCCAATAATATCAAGTATTGGAATTGGAAAAAAATTAGAAGTTAAACCGAAGGAAATACCGTTAACGCCCAATATGCCAGAAACACATGTAGAAATTAAACCAAGTGAAACTAGTAAAGAGGCTCTTCCTGTTTTGGATACAAAACCTGCTATTAATATTCGACCAGTGAAACCTCGTTTCGAAAGGTTAGAAATGTTTAAAGAGAATATTCTCAAGGGACCTAAACCTAAAAATCCTAAGGAAGCAATTGAATTAGTAAATGCGGCGTTAGATGCTGTTGAAGAAAAGTATAGTGGACAAGATGATAGAATGTTTGGAATTCTTGATGATAAATATGTAACTTATCATGATAATGGAAATGTAACGGCTTTAACAAGAGGTCATAAAATTGAAATACAACCAAACGGAAGCTTTACTATCTTTACAAGGAAGGGTGAATTTTTTGTAAAAAAATAAATAATTAAAAGTATAAAATGGATAAAAAAATAATTATTAAATACGTAGTTAATATACTTGAGCAAAAATCGATAAAATATGATATTCATAATTTTGATTCAGGGGCGGTTATGGTTGATATTTGGTATAAAAACCTTTGGTATGTTATTCAGATTGATGATGATTCAATAGGGTTATCCAAAAATGATGACAATCCAGCTTTTACCTCAAAACCAGATGAATTATTTAAGTCGGAAGAAGAGTTTAAGAAAAAATTTGAATTGCTTTTTAGATAGCGTCTCAAAACGTCTGATGTTTTTTTGTTATGCCCTATTTTAAAACAATAGTTGCTTTTGCAGCTGTCTTATTAGTTTTTGCTTTGACTGCATGTCGAAGCTCTAAGGAACCATATGTGGTTAATAAGCCCGAAAAGGACTCTATTATAGTTGTTCAGGGTTTAGCTAAACATTTAGTGGAAGGTGCAGGTCTTCTTAGCAATCGCTCCTATTACTTCTTGGAAAGAAAAGAAAATTGGAATGACTCTCTGATTGACAAAAAATTTGAAGTAAAAGGTGTCTATTACACCATTTATTGGAAAAAGATTAAGGTAAAAAAAGGCGAGCTTTATCCACCAAGAATGCAGGGTCTACAGAAAATTATTAAAAACTCTACAATAACTCGCATACAAAATTAAATATGTCTTATTCATTAGTATAGTTTTTTACATTTTAGCATAAATGAAAAAAAACCAAGGTCAATAGCCTTGGTTTTTGTTTACAAGAGTGGAGAAAGTTCGACAAACTGACCTGTTATTAGACTATAAACAAGTTATTAAAATACTATCAATTGTAGCAATCCGCAGCAATAAGTTTCCGTAAATTTAATAGATGAAAAAATTCTGAGCGTATTGATGATGGTGGTGTTACGCATTAGGTAAAATGGGAAAGTATATACCGAAAATTTAAAGAGATAACGAAAACAAATTTTAATATGCCAAAGAAGAAAGAAAGAACACCAGAAGAAAGTATACAATATTACAAAGAAGAAATCAAAACGTGGTTATTTGAGTTAAGAGCTTATGCAGATGAAAACGACCATCCAAATTTTAAAGCAAGGTTTAGTCACATTGTAGTTTATGTATCATACATTGAAGACCATCTAAATACATTGTGTAAAGAAGCTAGTAATGTTAGTTGGGCTTTAGATAAGCTAGATACAATTCAAGAACGTCAAGGTGATTTAGATGATGAAACAGAAAGTTATGGTGACCTAAAAGCTCTAAGTGAAGAAATTGAAGAAGTAACACAACCAATACTTAACTAAAAAATTAAAAACTGAAATTAATGTTTAAATCAATAAAAGAATATTGGCAAACAATTGAAAATGATAAAAACCTGAAAGGTTGGACACTCTTTATTTTTGCCGTGTTGATAATATTTCAAGCTTATGTTTGGTACAGACTTTACCTATCAACTCCAAAACCAGAACAGGTTACAGCAAATAACTCTGAAACAACAGAACCAATTGTTGAAGAAAATTCAAAAAAAGAACCACCAATAAAAAAGGATTCAACTGAAAAAAAAGAAACCAAGAAGGACACCACCAGTAAAATTCCCAAATTTTCAAAAGATAAACCAAAGTTTGAAACACCAAAAAAACCTAATTCAAAAACCCAGAAGAAAATGAAAGATAACGAAACAGAAAATAACACAGCAAATAATTATGGTACTATTAGTGGTAATGGTATCAATGCAGGTAAGGTTGAATTTAATGTGAAGTCACGTGAAGACCTAGATGATTTAAATGTTGATTTAAGTGATAATTTTCAAGTTTCTTTTGATAACTCAACTAACACATTTAAATGTCAACCTAAAGTAGGTAAATGGTTGAAACCATATATTGTAATTCCCTTTGAAGAAAGTGAACGTTTAATTGATATTGGTTCAAATGCGCCATTTGTTAGAAGCGTTTCAACTGGTGATGTGACAATTTGGGGCGTGAAGCTTTGGGGGAATTATTGTGGTCAGTTTTCGGATGGTGCAATCCCCGCTACAAATTCAATTTATTATACAACAAACTTTAAACAGAAACCAACTATAATTGTATTTGGTGATTTTGGAAAACTTGGCTATATATATGATTGTTCCAAGGGAACGGTTACAATGCTAAAATAATAATTTATGGAATCAGAAAAAGAACTAGCATTAAAAAAGATAATTGAAAACCAATTATTATTGGTTAATGAACTTGACCGTGTTGAACGTGGTGTATTAGAGATACGAAGGAATCAAGACCTATCCAACCTAGAGGACTTAAACAATATCAATACCAAATTAGAATTAATCACAAACCAGTATAAAGGCTTTTTAAAATAGTAAATGATGAAACAATTTATATTAATTATTTTTTTTGTCATATCATTTAACAAGATTATTTCACAAATCCCTGCCGATAATATTGAATCAGCTGTATATATTTCTCTAAGCAGAATTGATGGAAATATCCTAACAAAATATGATGGTACTGGATTCTTTTACCAAGATTCGCTGCACACATATTTAATAACAGCTCATCACGTTTTATATGATTCATTAGGAAAACTTAAATCTGCAATTGGTAGCGTGAATTTTTATGACAAGAATTCTGATTCCAAAACTCCAGATAAAATAACATTAGACTTAAGTTTTTTAGAATCTGAAAAGAAAATAAAATATAAAAGCAATTATGATATAGTTGCAATAGAATTAGGAGATTCTAAAAAACTGGATTCCATTAATGGGATTGCGTTTAATAAGTATGTACATCACTTTGGGAAATTAAATTTAATGGTTTGCAGTCCAAAGTTAATTAAAAGATTTAAGGATATTTCTATTGGTAATGACGTTTTTATAATTGGGTATCCAACCTCAGTAACTCAAGGAAAAACGCCCATATATGATTTTAACAGACCTCTATTGCGTAAAGGTGCAGTTGCTGGCAAAGATGTTTTTCAAACTAAAATAATTGTTGACTGCTTCGCTAATAAGGGTAATAGTGGTGGTCCAGTAATTTACAAAAGCCAAACAGAAGTAATGGTATCAAACTATTCTTTAATTGGAATTGTTGTTGCTGTTAACATTTATGGTAATTCAAATACGGGTTATAGTATAGTTGAACCAATTGACAAAATTTTAGAAGTAATTTATTCAAAATAACTAAATAAAAAAATATGATGACGATTTATCAAGTAGAAGGAGAGCAAACAGAGATTAAAAAGTATCTTGAAGAATTAGCGACTCATACAAATGAGAATGACCATAATATGTTCTTTGTTAAATCAAGCCATTTATTAATTACAGTTGATAGGTTGCAACAAGCTCACGAAGCCTCAAACAATCCAAAGGAAATAATTAACATAGTTGACAATGTTTATATCAGCCTTGAAACAATTAATTCAGAACAGCTTCGGAAGATTATGGAAAATGAAGGAGACTTGAATTTGGTATTTGAACAAATAGTTTCTTTGGTTCAACCTATTTTAGATTAGTAAATGAAAAAGCCAAAAGAAGAAAGAAAACCCTTCCCAAAACTGTTATATGTGGTAATAGCACTAATTTGTGTAATTGGTCTGCTAATAGGATTTGTTTACCTACTTACTGCCAATAAAATCATTGATTCAGAATGGCTAAGTAGTAAAGGAACAATTGGTGATGCAATAAATGGAATGACAGCTCCAATTATTACCTTAATTAGTGCTGGTCTTATATTCTACTCATTCTTAGCACAAATTGAAGCAAATAGAACTCAATCTGAGTCAAATAAAATGATTCAAGCTCAATGGGAATTTGACACTTATTATAAACTTTATAATGCAATTGTTGAAGCTTTTGAAAATAATCTATTTGCAACTGCGAGAATGCCAGGCGGGTTGGGTTCAGGTGGTGGAATTGTTACGAAGGAATACAAAGGCGTAGGCTATTTAATGTATGTTGCAAATCGAGCAAGAGCAAAAAATATTAATGACGTAAAAGAATACCTGATTGAAATTCGTTTTATAGTTGAAGACTTGATATTTTTGCTTGAGTACCTTGATAACTCAAAAATTTCACATAAAAAGTATTTGACGGATAAACTGATTCGGTTTTATAATGCGTTTTTAAAAAATGGTTTGATAGAAATTGCTGGCTCCCTAAGTATGATACAAGAAACTGATATTGATTTCCTAAAGAAGCATTCTGATTTACAACAAGCAATTAAAAAGGAAAGAAAGTATGAATAAGATTGATTTTTATAAAGAGTTTTATTTAAAGGAGCTTGGAGTTAAGAACGAGCTAAACAACGCTATTAATATTCCTATTATAATAATTAGCTCAATTGTGGCTTTGCACATGTTTATTTTGTCCACCGCTTTAAAATCTGTATACTTTTATCAATTTGATTTATTAGAAATAGTTAGAATATTATCATTCATCAATTTTGCCGTAATTGTGTGTGCATTATTCTACTTAGCAAAATCTTATATGAACCTTGGCTTTGCGTACACTTACATTGAGATTGGTGATATGTTATCATTCTACAAATACGATAAGGATTTAATTAAAATAAATACTGAGAGGGATTTACAAACCGAAAAGAATGAAGATGAAAATTCCGATGAAACTCTACCAACTTTTGAAGAACACTTAGAAAAAGAGCTTGCTGCTTCAGCCGCTAATTATTTCAATGTCAACACTAAAAGAACAACAGCGTTAGCAACAGCAAAGAAATTTTTATTCGGGTCAATAGCATTCACACTAATTAACTCAACAATCTTCATCATTTTAATAGTAACAAAAAATCAAATATAATATGTCAGATAAACAAAAACCACTGGTTGAAAAACCTAAGCCAAAGGTTACACCACCGCAAAGTGTCCATGTTCAAAACAATGACCACAAGGTTGGTAAAGTAACAACAATTATCAAACAAAAGCCAAAGTAATGGCTTACACTAAAAATTAAATGCTGGGGTAAGCTCCAGCATTTTTATTAAAACAAAAAACATATTATGACATTAGTTGCGTCTTGGATTAAGTACGAACTGCCAGATAAAAATCCAACTATCTGGACTGTTTCAGATTCTAAAATAAGTATTGATGAAGATACGCTCACATTGTGTGGCTCAAAAGTTTTAGAACTCCACATTAAATGTAAAAGCTTAAAAGGTCTACCGCCCAGGAATATATACCATACAAGTTCAATTGGTTTTGCTTATGCTGGTAGCACATTGTCTGCATTAAATGTTTATGCAACATTAGATTCAATTTTAAGCAATCTTGGTGGAAATGAAACAAAAAACAATTTGCCAGATTATCTTGCAATAATTGATAAGGCGCAAAGAATATTAAAACTTTATCTAGCTAAGGAACAAATGTGTGAAATATGCTTATTCGGTTTTTGTCCAAAAAACAAACAACCTTTTATTTCAGCCATTCGACCAAGGCTTACAGATAATGGCTTGGAGTTTGAAGTTGAAAACACTTTTGGTGAAAACGAGAATCTAATTGTGACCTTGCTAGGTGATAAGAAAGAAGTTTTTGCTAATCAAATAATTGCAATGGGTAATGAATATAGTCAAGACCAATATGCTTATTGGGAGTTGCCACTACCAATACTTTATACAATGATGAAGGATAGTAATTATACCACAATTGGTGGGGGCTTGCAACTGGCAACCGTTGATGCGAAAAACTTCACATTCGCTTCTTTAAATTTGCAGTCTGTCAAAAATGAATCTGACACTATGAAGTTTAGAAATCTAGATGTATTTGAAGATATTGGAATACAGATTGGAGATTGTTATTTTGCAATGGATAGCATATCATATTAATTAAAAACCTCCTGCGGATCCGCAGGAGGTTTTAATGCTTGTTTTATTTCTCAAGCTACCAATAAAATTTAGGCTACCAATTCTAAGTGTTGGGCGTGTACGTGCTGGAATCCAGCAAACTCACCATCTTCTAAAGGGGTTTTGATTATCATAAAATCTTTCCCTTCTTCAACTTCAATCTTTTCACCATTTTGCCTTACATAAGGCTCTGTTTTCGTTCCAACGATTTTGTATGTGGGAGTATCCCCAAACATCCAATAAACCTTAGAACCTTTCTTTAAACTTGTCATTTTATTTATATTATTTATTACTGTAAAGATACGGCTATGAAGAACTATAAAAATTTAAAAAGGGTTAACCAACATAAGTATTTATTGAGCGAATGCTTGAGCTGAGTGAATGAACTGATAAAATTAATCCCAGTTCTTATAGCATAATATCTAGCACGCCAAAGTGCATTTGCTTTGGCATCATTATCAAGTGAATTGAATTCATAAAGGGTCATCAACCACAAATATAAACATTCAAAAAATAGGTAATATTACCTATTACTCAGATTAAAAAATAGTTATATATTTGGTAAACTATCTCATTTTATGGAACAATCAGAATTTACCTTTAAGTATACAGGTACTAGTGAAATTGATGTTAACCTTTTAATCAGCTCACTTCAAAACATTACCAATGCCATTCAAGATATAAGCATAGATTCAATCGGTACACCAATTGAAGTTAAGATAAAGCCATTCCACGAAGGAAGCTTTGAATGGATATTTGCACTTAAAGAATCTGGAATTATTGGGGCAGTACCCTTATTATTAGATGCAATATCTGGTGATGGTATTATTGAAAAATTTAAGACCGTTGTTGAAATTGTAAAATTCTTTAAGGGTAATACAGTTACACCGCCAAGACAATTACCAAATAATAATTTTGAATTTAAAAATGAATCTGGTGATGTGAAGATTGTACAAGGTGATTCAATTGGCAACGTATTTAATAATGGAGGGAATGCAACAGTATACAATGTTGAGACACTCTACTTGATAGCTGGTAATTCTGAATCTATTGATGGATTTGAAATGCTTGATAAGAACAAAAAGAAAATACTTAAGGTTGATAAAGAAGAATTGAAAATAACTAGAGCTAATATTGATAGAAGGATAACAGACACAAAAGCAGTTGTTCCAAATAAAAGAACTGTACCGAAAAAGAATGTAACTGTATTTACTGCAAAGCCTGACTTATTGGGTAAATCAGCTTGGAAGGTTATCTATGAAGGTAACACCATTGATGCGAAGGTAACGGATGCAAAGTTTCAAAAGGATGTAAATGATGGTTTACATATGTTTAAAGGTGGTACACCACTAGAAGTTGATTTAGAGATAACTCAAGTTTTAGATTCTGCAACTAAGGTGTATAAAAATCAGTCCTATAATATTACAAAGTTCCATTCCTTTACAGAACCAAATGAGCAAACAGATTTATTTGCTGGATAAAATATAAACTGAAAAATAAATTATGAATAGACTTGAATTAAAAGCATTAGCAGACCAAACCAATCAACCAAAGATTGACCAGTATTTAAGAGAATATCCAATTGAAACGCTTAAGACAGAAATTAAAACGAAAGCATCAGAAGGATATTATGGATATGAGTTTGAACTTCCATTTAGAACACATCAATCAGTTGCTGATTATTTGGTTAAAGAATTTAAGAAATTAGGTTTTGATACTTCTTATCGAATAACATCAGAAGATATCATTCTAAACTTCCACGTTAAAATTGAGTGGAACTAATGAAAAATTTTAATGAAGTAATAGAATTAAACGGTGTTGAGCATAAGCTTTATTTTATCTTCCTTGGCAATGTTGCTGCACCAGACGTTAAGATTGAAGGTGAAGGATTTAGATTATCACTAAAGAATTCTAGGAATGAATTTGGAAGGTTCGCAATTGATAAGATACATCAAATGCCCAGCACAACAAATCAATATCTTGATGAGTTCTTAAAGAAGGTCAATAAGATTATTGAAGAAAGAATATAAAATAAGAAGGCTGGAATTAACCAGCCTTTTTTATTTGTATATTTTGATAAATTCATTGTAAGATTGGAGATAATCCTATTTCTTCTTAGGTCGCTTTTTAATAATTCTAGGAGTGCAGTTTTTCTAGTTTCAACAGGAAAATCGATAGCATTATAGGTTATTTTTTTTATAATTTTTTAATCGGTTCGCCAATACAACAAATTATTGTATAAACCTTATTCAACCCATCGTTCAATAAAAACATCATCAGAACTCATGCTATCAATTAGGGTAAACCCTAATTGATAAACTCACAAATTTCGACTTACTTTAAAAAGCATAACAAATTTAATTTATTAGTATTTTGCCCCTTCTCCAAAAGATAAAGATGTATTACGACCCACTTGGCAGAGTGGTAAAAACTATAAATGCAGACAATAGTGAGCAGCGTGTGGTTTATGGTGTA
>JAUYSA010000267.1 GCA_030696545.1 Hyphomonadaceae bacterium | reverse complement strand
GCACGATCAGTGCTCCGCAAAGCACAGTCTTCGTTGGTGGAACAACGAATGGCAACGGAGTCTTCGGTTATGGTAGCGCCCTGGCGCGGCCAACCGAAACTTGGAATGCCGCCAACTACTTCGTCGACGTTATTTTCGAGGCTGCGAGCGGAGCGCCGCCGATTGTGCTTGATCTCAGCGGCGGAGGTCTGAATCTAGTTTCTGGGGTCTCGTTTGACTTTGATGGCGACGGCGCAACCGAAATAGGGAGCTGGGCGGGTGCTGGAAATGCATTTCTGGCGATTGATCGAAACCGCGATGGCCTGATCAACGGCATTTCGGAGATCTCATTCGTGACTGATTTGCCGGGTGCAGCAACCGACCTTGAGGGGCTCGGTGCTTTCGATTCAAATGGCGACGGCTACCTCTCAACTGACGACCAATCATTCGGTGACTTCCTGGTGTGGGAAGACGTCAATCAGGATGGCTCTTCGCAGGCTTCAGAGTTGAAGCTGCTCGCAGACGTCGGCATTCAATCGATAGATCTTGGAGGCGTTGGTCCAGAATATACGGACGAGGAGGGTAACGTCGTCCACGGTTCGACGGAGGTTCTGCTTGCTTCGGGCGCGACACTCAAAGCGTACGACGTTTCGCTGACATTCGGTGAAGAGGCGCAGCCGGTTTTGGAGGCTGACGATGTCTCGGACGAGGTAGGTGCGATGCCCAATGAGACAATCTCACTGGAAGTCGAAGCTCTGGCTCTCATTGATACGACAGATGGCTCCGACACGATCAGCTTCGTTGGGCGGTCGTCCGGGCCCGGCCTACTTCATCATAAATATGTGGCGGAATGGTCGGTGGCCGCCAATTGGTATGCAGGCGGAACGGCTGCTGATTTGGCTTCCCACGCTGATCTTTCCGTTTCGTATGGTCAGCACGCGTCTGCGTTCCACGTGGCGATCCATGATCTGGACAGCATTCTTTAAGAAGTCGAACTTGAGGCAGGCCGACTGCGAACCTGGTGGGGTCGTGGTCGGTAGAATTTATTGAAATGCTGATATTGATTCTGGGGGCGCCGGAAATGACGCGTTGGCTGCGGCAATTGCAGGTCGACAGATCTTCCGATCCTCAATAAGGCGGATCCAGCCATGTTTAGTCTTTGTCTGTTTGGTTAACTGTGGGGCACCCAGCCTTGGTTCCAAACCGCATCTGGATCGGTAAACCTTTTTCCGGTTCGATGCGGGATGGGCAGCCAATAGCAATCTGGCCCATTGTTTGCTGCGCATCCTAAGCCGTGGGCGATAGAAACCTTGCTGGGATTGATATGCAAGTCGGTCTGCTCGTACGCACGGAAGCGACATACTGACGACATGAGCGGATATCGCCTTCTACTTCGACGCGCGTGGTGAATGGTCCCAAGGCTAAGGCTGGGAACCAAGAGAAGATTTGGGTACGCAGGATCATGACCGTGCAGGATGAAGTGATCGACGTAGCACTCGGTATCGACGCCAACTATGCCGTGCATGCGGCGGCTGTAATCGCATCCGTCAGCAGGTACGGTAAGGCTTCGCGCTTTCGCTTTATCATCGTTCAAGAAGGCGTCGGACCCGATCTACAAAAGCAGATTGAACGTCTTGCTCCGAACGCTGCGTTTGTCTGGATCGAGATTGGTAACGATGACGTGCCAGCCTTCCAGGCTCGCGAACACCTGACCCGTTCCACGTTGTATCGCCTGGGGCTTGAAAAACTGGCACCTGTAGATTGTCGTCGCATAGTGTATCTCGACGCAGACATCACCGTTATCGGCGATATCTCAGAGCTTTGGCGCACCGATCTACAGAGCAGGCCGTTGGGCGCCGTGGTTGATGGCTTTCTTGCTCCCGATTACGGGAACGGTCAGCTGTTCCACGAACGCTGGAGCCTGCCGGAAGGAAAATATTTCAACGCGGGCATACTCGTGATTGATCTTCAGCAGGTGCGCGAAAAGAAGCTATTCAGCAAGACGATCGAGTTTTTGGCAGAGCATGGCCGTGAACTGCCTTTCAACGACCAGGATGCACTTAACCACGTCTTCCACAACGATTGGCTCCCCCTTAGTGTTGCCTGGAATGTGCAGCGCCGCCAATCGGTGTCTTGGGAGGTGCGGACAATCCCCGCGGAAATGCAGCTTGGCGATCAGCGGCCTTTGATTGTGCATTATACGGGTCCTGAAAAACCTTGGCTGTCGACAGGTTATCACCCCTGGTCGTGGATATACTGGGAGAGCCTTGCGCATACCCCCTTTTTACGAGCAGTCGCCCAGCGGCAAGGGGTAAATAGGTTCAAGCGCGTGAAGCTGTGGCTTCGCTGGATGATGTGCAAGCCGAAGCACACCAAGCTTGTCGGCTGTGATATTTTTTCTGCGATCCGCTAGACTTGCAAGATATACGGAGAGCAGTCCGAGAAGTGCGTGCAGCGGGCGTGCGTCGAGGGTGCATTTCAACGCCGCATCAACTGCCATTATACAGTTCATTCTCGCAGGCTTGGAGCTGCAGACACGCTGTTCAGTGATCTAGCCAATTATTGGCTCAGGCCAAAAGGCGGCACGGCGCAATATCCGTGACCACTGGCGCACACCCCGGCGCTCAAGGTCTGACCCAAGGGCTATTGGTTGCGCTCCCAAGCAGCAACGCCCAACGCGAGTATCTGCTCGGGAAGGTCAATCTGACGCCAAGCGCCGTCAGAGTTGAAGTCGATCGCGAAAGCTTGTGCCGTATCCATGTTGGCGTTTGTTAGCACCACCAACATTGCGTTCTTAAATGCTTCACAAGGCCAGTGCGTGGCCGCTGCGGTGCCGACAATGGCCATGCTTTGATCGTTCAAGGGTATCGGCAAAAGGCGACCGCTGCCAAACGCGTCGTTGCCGCGATCCGGGATGAACTGAAGGGGTGTGTCAGAGCTTGGTGGGTCGCCGACGGTTACGAGTGCGCAAGGCTCTGTGCTGCGACGGCACGCGTGGCGCGCCCATTCTCCGACACGATCGTCAGACGCAACGCCGATAAGGGCAATGGTTTCTATGCGTCGTCCGCCAATTATGCTTGGCATGGGGTTTTCGATGGCAGGCGCTTGTGGTCTCAGCTGTCCCCGCACCTGTCTGAGTCGGGACCGCAGGCCTAGCTTGGACCAATAGTGACGAGAAACTTCCTGCGACCTTCGGCCGATTCTGCGTCGGCCCACGCTTGGGCCCAAACGGGAGACGGCTTCGGCAGGGTCCGCGGTTGACGAAAGTGCCGCGGCGCGTCGCGACAGATCTGTTTGACCGCATGCTTCCAGCATCTGCGAAACATCGCCGATCCATGCAGCCCAAGGCACCGTCAAGTCACGATGAATGCTTAAGCGTCGGCGATCCGGCGCCTGCCGAGCTTGTGCTCCGCTCAATCGATGCACCAAGTAGCGAGTCCGGGCTAGTTCATTGTGCGTCAAGTGGTGGTACTGCCGCGCGGCTGCAACTGCTTTGTGTATGTTGCCCGCGCAGAGCGTCGACAGGATAAACACCGACCATTCGACAGGATCTGGCTCGGCGGCTCCGCGCTGATAAGTTATTCGAATGATGGAGTCCCGCACCCACTTTTTTCCGAGTGTTGCGTTGCCGCCTCGCAGCGCCAGCCGCGCCAATCCGACAGCAGCTTCTGCTTCGTAGTGATAGTTGATGGCAGCAAGATATTTTGATCTCGCGGTATCTGGCTTGCCTGCCTCAGCTGCATCGTCGCCAGCCACTATGAGCGCCCAGTCGCGGCCGGAGCTGACTATTTGCGGTGCCAACAAATCGCTCTGCTCACATTTTTGCAGCACCATGTTTCTGAAGGGATCCGGCTGGGCAATCGTTTCATTCGGGTTTGCACGCCGGTTTAGCTCATACCATTGGAAGATCTGATTCCGGTGCTTGAGATCATGGCGCGCGTGCGCCAATGCTTGTCCGTTTGCTGAGATGCGGGCAATTTCATCAGGATTGGCAAGCAGGTGCTGCACTTTATCAACGACATCCTCTTCGCTCGCGAAAACGCATGTTTCCATGTCCACGAACCCAGCTGCTTCTACTGCAGCCGTCCGCTCTGTGAGTAGCATAGCGCCGCACGCCGGAATCTCGAGGTGCTTACGCACGAGTTCATTTGCCACCGTTCCGCAAGTTGGGGCGATGAGGGCACTGCTTAGCGCCAGTGCATACGCATCTCCCGAAATCATGCTGGTTGTGCGTTCGGTAGCCTCCCAGCCGCCATGCGGAAGTGCATTGATAGGGAAGCGAGCGCTAAGCAGGCGATTGACCCGGCTGCGCCATGGATAGTGAGGTGCATGGCTTCCGGCAAACACGATGCATGTCTGCTTCCCACCTGGATATGTGCGAAAACGTTTTGAATCGGCGAAATTTGGCCACACGAAAAGACGGTCACGAAAAAGCTGCGGCGCACGATCTCGCAACGTCATGGAAATGGTGAAGAAGGTTTCTACTCCCCATTCATCCATGTCAGAAAGAAAGACCGAGCGGGATGGGCAATAGGCGTCCGAATTCAAGAGGCCGATCTTCGGAATGCCCGCATGCCGGTGAGTGTTCCTGATACGACGTTCCGCACGCGCGTAAACGCCCGACTCGAAGAGCGAAAGATCGGGTTGGATTTTGCCGCAAATCTGGTCGTAGTCGCAGTCCTCTTCGATGAGAATCACATCGAAAAATGTCTCAAGACAGAGGACGTGTTCATCTAGGTGCTGGCGTATGAACGGCGGCGGCGATGGGTTACAGGGGCGGAAAAAAGCCAATCTGGGCTTATCAGAGGCGAGCTTTGGCGTGCCCATACGCCACGAGCCCCGCCCAGCCCGCTCAAACTCAGTTTTTACAGGCATCCTGTTCGACCCGGGAAGTGCTTCGTACACGTGGTATACTTCGACCGTTAACGGACATCATGACATGGACCAAGCCGCAATTTCTGCTTACGATGAACGGCACCCGCGTTGCGTTGACTCCCACGGTCAATGCACATTCTGTCTTACTGCTCGATCGTTTTCTTGGGCGGCAAGGGGCGCGCAGGCGCACCAACCCAAGTTTCATGCGGACCAGCGTCAGTCAGCAGTACTGAACCCATGCCCAGCGTCGCATTGGATCTCACGGTCACGCCTTCGCGAACGGACGCGTTCATTCCCACATAAGCTGCGTGTCCAATCTCGACTTTCCCACCGAGGGTGACGCCGGCGCACACCGTCGCGTAGTCCTGCAGGCGGCAGTCGTGAGTCAGCGTGACATTTGGCATGACGACGACGTGTCGGCCCAACGTTACCGCCGTCGTCATTACGACGCCGCCGAGTACGATCGATCCAGCGCCGACGTGGCAGCCGTCGGGGATCTCCACTGACGGATGAACGGCAGTGGCAAATCGTGCGGGAGAGACATCAAGCAATTCGAAGCGTGTTACGATCCTTTCACGCACAGCGCCTCGTCCAGCGCAGACTAGTATTTGCGCTTCCGTATAGGTCGTTATTATCTCGCTCGATCCCAGCACCCGGACCCCGTCGATCGTCTGATTGGCGAGTGCAGGGGAGTCGTCGATAAAGCCGATGACATCGTAAAGAGCGTGCGCATGCACCATGGCGAGAACCTCGCGTGCTAGGCCGCCAGCGGCAACAAGCAGCAGTGGTGGGGCGCCCCGGGGTGCTTTAGACGGCGTTGTCATGAGACCAGTGCGCCGTTTGGTGGAATACGCCAAAGTCTGACGGGTCGAAGACTTCGTGGCGCAGGTGGAAGGTGGGGCCAGACTGAGCGGCAACGATCGCGCCGGTGTTGTTCTCGCGTACAAGAATATCAACTGCGTAACGGTCTGAAACCAGGCTCAGTGCAGGTGCCAGGACGTCAATCACACCCTCGCCGTCGATACGGCCGATCTGGGCTCCATCGCCCCAGCTGCTGTAGTTGCAGCAAAGCAGTTCGTCGGAACGTTTGATCGTGCAAACGAAGTGAGGTGCCTCGATCGGCCGGGTTGTCTTATAGGAAATGCGCATTCGAAGCCGCTCGCCAAAGTCGAACATAGACCTCGGCTGTCCATCTTCGGTAAGGAGCTCGACATTCGTTATGCTCACTGGCGGCTTTTCCGTCGACCGGAACCAGGGCAGCGCTTCAAGCCGCGTGTTTTCCTCGTAAAGGCGTAGGCCTTCATCGGTCGGACCGTCGAACACCACTTCGCCTTTCCGCAAGTAGATTACGCGAGGGCACATCGTTTTGATCGAGAACATGTTGTGCGACACAAACAGGATGGTAGATCCGCGGCGTTCGAGAGACTTTGCAAGGTCGATACATTTTCTTTGAAATGAAAAGTCGCCGACGGCCAGCACTTCATCCAGCAGCAGGATGTCGGGATCGAGGTGGGCGGCGACGGAGAAGGCAAGCCGCACATACATGCCGCTCGAATAACGCTTCACTGGCGTGTCGATGAATTTCTCGATCTCGGAGAAGGCGATGATCTGATCGAATTTGCTGGCGATCTCATCGCGGCTCATGCCGAGAATCGAGCCATAGAGATAGACATTCTCGCGGCCAGTCAGCTCCTGATGGAACCCCGTGCCGACTTCAAGTAGGGCGCCGAGACGGCCTGTGATCTCTGCTGTACCTTCGGTCGGAGTGACGATCTGCGACAGCACCTTCAGGAGCGTCGATTTTCCCGCGCCATTGAGTCCGATGATGCCGACGTTTTCGCCGCGCTTGATCTCAAAGCTGGCATTACGAAGGGCCCAGAATTCGCCGGAAGCCTCACCACCGGCTTTCCTGCGAAAAGCTGCGGTGAACATGTCGCGCACCGAGTCGTGCTGCGAGCCCATTGCGCCAAGCTTGTATTTCTTGCCGAGGCCAGTTGCCTTGATTGCAATGTCAGTCATCAGATGAGATCCGCGAAAGAGCGTTCCATGCGTTTGAAGAACACAAGACCGCCGAACAGTAATAGTAGCATCAATGCTCCCCCAATGCTCATGGCGATGATGTCGGGATTGCCTTGGCCGAACACAGCCCAGCGGAAGCCCTCTATAACGCCGACCATCGGGTTTAGCGCGTAAGCCCACTTCCATTCGTCGGGTATCATCTGAAACGAATAGACGACGGGTGATGCATACATCCAGATCTGTAGCAAAAAGGTGAGGGTATGCTTCACGTCGCGATAGCGTACGTTTATCGGGCCCAGCCACATGCTAACCGACAGGGCGAGAGTAGCGGCGATCACCAGCAGCGGCGGCACGGCGAGAAGATGCCAAGTTGGCATAACACCATAGAGCAACATGATCACAATCAGCACGCAGAAGCTGATAACGAAATCCACGAGTGGCGCGATCGTGCTGGCCAGTGGAAGAATCAACCGCGGAAAATAAACCTTCTTCACCAGCTCGGCCTCGTTGACGAGGCTGGTCGATCCACGGCGCACCGCCTCGGCGAAGTAGGTCCATGGCAGGATCGCGGCGAACGCAAACACCGGATAAGGAACATTTCCGGGCGTTGGCAATTTGGCCACCATTCCGAAGACGATCGTGAAGATCAGCACCGCAAAGATGGGCTGGATCACGGCCCAGGCCACACCGAGGGCGGCCTGTCGGTAGAGCACCATGATATCGCGCTTGACCAGCGTCACGAGCAGTCCGCGATATCGCCAGACAAGATCGAGGTCGAGGTCGAACAATCCACGGTTAGGGCCGATTCTTGTCAGATGCTCGCTGGTGCGTGAGCGCATGCCCGCGGCAGGTGTCGTCGCAGCGGCCACAATCGCAGCTTCGTCGGTGGTGGGAATGTGAGCGGTCATGCTGCGGTCGCTTGCTTGAGTGTGGAAGCCACCGTTTTGATGTCGCCATCGGTCATCTGCGGATAGAGCGGCAGAATGATCACCTTGTCCTGGGCGGCTTCCGAGTGGGGGAGAGGCGTGCGCAGTGGCGTTCCGGAATAAACATCCTCGCGGTGAGCGCACATGATGCCACGGCGAGCGGAGACTCCAGCGTCGAGCAAGGTTTGCATCACTGCGCGTTGATCGCTGTGATCGGGCAGCCTTACGGAGAAGCTCTGCCAGTTGGAACGTGCATAGGCCGGTTCGTGGGGAAGCGTCAGCCATTGCGCCGACCCCAGCAGCGAGCGGTAAACGTCACCGATCTCGCGGCGGCGGGCGACGATGCCCGGCAGGCGCTTGAGCTGTTCACGGCCGACGGCAGCCTGGATGTCGGTCAGGCGATAGTTGTAGCCCATGACCGGATGTGTCTCGAAGATCACCTTATTCGAGCCATGGCGCACTGTATCCGGCACGCTCATGCCGTGTTGGCGCAGCAGCTTGAACTTGGCGGCCCAGTCGGCGTGCGGCGTGGTGAGCATACCGCCGTCGCCGGTCGACATGATCTTGCGTGGATGGAACGAGAATACGGCGGCGTCGCCACGGACGCGGCCGATCTTTTCCCATTCGCCGTTCCACTTGATCTCGGAGCCGGCGGCGCACGCCGCATCCTCGATCACTTTCAGGTTGTGCTTGTGGGCGATGGCGACGATCTGCGCCAGATCGCAGGGCAGGCCCATCTGGTGAACGACGAGGATCGCCTTAGTTTTCGCTGTGATCGCCGGCTCGATCAGTGCTGGGTCCATGTTGAAAGTGACGGGATCGATATCCACGAACACAGGGTCGGCGCCGCAGTAGCGGATGGAGTTCGCCGTCGCGATATAGGAATGGCTGACTGTTATCACTTCATCGCCCGGACCGACACCGGCGACGAGAAGGGCTAGGTGCAGGCCGGTCGTGCAGTTGGATACCGCCGCCGCGTATTCAGCGCCGACGAACTCTGCGAATTCCTTCTCGAAGGCCGCGACTTCGGGACCTTGCGTGATCCAGCCGGACAGGATGACGCGCGAAGCGGCGTCCGCCTCGCGCTGGTCCATCACAGGTTTGATAATCGGGATCATCAGTTGAACCGATCCTTGTTGGCTTCCCACCATTGGACGAAGCGGCGGACGCCTTCCTCGAGGCTGACTTCGGCCTTGAAGCCAAGCAGGCGCTCGGCTTTTTCGGTCGAGGACAGGCGACGCGAGACGGCGTTCACTTTGCGCTCGGGGCCGTATTCGGGAACCATGTCCTTCGGCGCGCCCATGACCTTCATGGTCGTGGCGGCAAGTTCGCTGAGCGAGGTTTCGACACCCGAGGCGATGTGGAAGACTTCGTCGGTGGCGTCTGACTTGAGGCCGAGGACGTTCGCGCGGGCGAGATCCTCGATGTAGATGAAGTCCATCGATGTCTTGCCGTCGCCAAGGATCAGTGGCGGCGTGCCCGCGCTGATGCGCTGGACCCAGCGGACGAGCACTTCGGTATATTTGCCTTCGACGTCCATGCGCGGGCCATAGACGTTGAAATAGCGCATCGCGACATAGTTCAGGCCGTACATGTCGTTGTACGAGCGCAGGAGGCCTTCGAGCATGATCTTCGAAGCGCCGTACCAGGTGCGGTTGTTGTAGGGGTGGTGATCTTCGGTCGTCGGGAACGAGTCAGCGAGGCCAAGGATCGAGGCGGAAGAGGCGGCGAGCACCTTCTTCACGCCGGCCCTGTGGGCCGCGTCGATGACGTTGAACGTGCCGTCGTTCATGACTTCCATGGCTTCGCGCGGATCGGCGGCGCAGGCCGTGATGCGGATGGCGGCCATGTGGATGACCGCGTCCATGCCTTCCGTGACTTTGTAAACAAGGTCCTTATCGCGGATGTCGCCCTGGACGAGCTTCACGCGCTTGTCCTTAAGCGCATTCTCGAGGTTGCGGGTCGTGCCACGCGACATGTTGTCGAGGATGACGATCTCGGCTGGGCTCTCATTGGCGAGCAACTGGTCGATCGTGGTGGAGCCGATGAGGCCGGCTCCGCCGGTCACCAGGATTTTTGCGCCTTCGATCTTCATCGTCCCAACACCCGAAATCTACCTATGCTTTTGTGTCTGTCCGTGGGGCCGCCGCATGGCGACGGCCCCGTATTCAATACTACGCCGTTTGCCGCGCATCCTTTTGAAGTGCGGCCACCGCGGCGACCACTTCTTCCTGCTGGACAGCAGTCAGTTCAGGATACATCGGCAGCGACAGAACTTCGGCTGCGGCCTTTTCTGAATGCGGGAACTGGCCCTGCTTGTAGCCCAGGAAGTCGAAGGCCTTCAGGGTGTGCAGCGGGAAGGGGTAGTGGATTCCCGTCTGGATGCCCTTCTTGTTCAGTTCTTCGATCCAGCGCGCACGATCGTTCGTGCGGACGGCGTAGATGTGATAGACGTGGCGGCGATTATCGAGCGCCACCGGCGTTGCCACGCCCGTGCCGTCAAACATCGACTTGTAGCGGGCGGCTGCGTCGCGGCGCATCTCGGTCCACTTCTCGATGTATTTCAGTTTCACGCGAAGCACCGCGCCCTGGATACCTTCCAGGCGCATGTTGTAGCCGATGATCTCGTGGTGATATTTCTTCTCGGTGCCCCAGTCGCGCAGCATGCGGACCTTGCGGTTGATCTCTGCGTGCGGGGTGACGGTCATGCCGCCTTCGCCAGCCGCGCCCATGTTCTTGCCAGGATAGAATGAGAAGCCGGTCGCGTCGCCGAACGAGCCGGCGCGCTTGCCGTTGTATTCGGCACCGTGAGCCTGGGCGGCGTCTTCCAGCACGAACAGGTTGTGCTTTTTCGCGATCGCCATGATCGGCTCCATGTCGGCCATCTGGCCGAACAGGTGGACCGGGACGATGGCTTTGGTGCGCGGGGTGATGGCGGCCTCGATCGCGGCCGGGTCCATCGTGAAGGTGACGGGATCGATATCCACGAACACCGGCTTTGCGCCCGTGTAGTGGATGGCCGAGGCAGAAGCGATGAAGGTGAAGGGAACCGTGATCACTTCATCGCCCGGGCCGACGCCGGCGGCGAGAAGAGCGAGGTGCAGGGCGGACGTGCCATTGTTGACGCCAGCGGCGAAGCTCGTGCCGGCGTAAACTGCGAAGTCCTTCTCGAGCTGGGCGACTTCCGGCCCCAGCGTGAAAGCGCAAGATTCCATCGTGCCGATCAGGGCGGCGTCAATTTCCGCCTTGATGGAATGGTACTGCGCTTTGAGGTCGACGAACGGGACGCCCATGGTGGCTTAGCTCACTTGCTCGATTTACGGGGGAGGTGAATGGTTTCGCCGCGGCCCCGCATGGAGGCAGTGGCGGCTTCGATCAGCTCGACCATGCGGAACCCGAACTCGCCATTCGAGATCGGGGTCTTGCCGGTGCGGATGCAGTCAACGAAGTGCTTGCCCTCGACGAGCAGCGCTTCGGAGCTGTCGACCTTCGGCGCCCACATGTCGCCGGCGCGATAGCCGACACGCATTTCATTGATCTTCGCCGGGTCATCCGTGAACGATACGCCCTTGTCGTAGATTTTCAGTTTCTCGGACGGTTGAAGTTCGTCGAAAGTGATCATCTTTTCGGTGCCGCCGATCAGGATTGAGCGCACTTTCACGGGCGCCAGCCACGATACGTTAACGTGGGCGATGAAGCCGGTTTCATAAAACAGAGTGATGAAGGCCAGGTTTTCCGGCGTTCCCGGGTAGTGATTGATGCCAGAGGCGGAAACGGCGACGGGGTGCTGCTCGAACACATAGTCGAGGATCGAGAAGTCGTGGACGGCGAGGTCGGCGATCACGTTAACGTCTCGCTGGAACAGGCCGAGATTAATGCGGGTCGAGTCGTAATAAAGGACCTTGCCGAGATCGCCGGCTTGAACCATGTCGCGCATCTTCTTCACCGGGCCGGTGTAAACGAAGGTATGGTCGACATGCAGCGTGAGGCCACGCTTGTTGGCTTCCTCGATCAGCGCGCGGGCCTGCATCGAGGTTTCCGTCATCGGCTTTTCGAGCCAGACGTGCTTGCCGGCTTTAAGGGCGGCCATGGCGAGCGAGAAGTGGGTCGAAACCGGAGTCGCGATGGCGACAGCGTCGATTTCCGGGTCGCGGATCATCGCCTGGACGTCGGTGGTGACGTTGGTTGCGGGGTAGCGTTTCTTGACGACTTCCAGTGCTTTCGGGTTCAGGTCGGCGACCGTGTGGACGCGCGCGTCCGAGAGTTCCGCGAAGTTGCGGACCAGGTTCGGGCCCCAGTAGCCATAGCCGATGACGCCGATGTTAAGGATTTCGCGCTTGGGCTCGATGCGCGGACCCGACAGCACCTCAACCGCCGGACCATTTGCGGCGATTACCTTCTTGCGGGACTTGGCCGCCTTTTTTTCCTTATTAGCGGTCATTAGCCCAACACCTCTTCAACAACACCGTTCAAAGCCTGAGTTTTCTTGGCAGCCGCCATCGTGCGGACATCGCCGACGACCTTGGCCGGGCAACCCGCGACAACCGCAAAATCGGGAACGTCTTTCGTGACCACCGCGCCGGCGGCGATCAGTGCGCCTTCGCCAATGGTGATGCCGCAGACGATGGTGGCGTTCGACCCAATCGAGCACTGGCGCTTCACGCGCGTCAGTTCAAGGGTCCAGTCGGCGTCCGACTGTGGCGAGCCGTCCGGATTGGTCGCGCGGGGGAACCTGTCATTGGTAAACATGACGCCGTGACCGATGAAGCACTCGTCCTCGATCGTCACGCCCTCGCAGACGAAGGTGTGCGAGGAAATCTTGCAGCGCTCGCCAATGAAAGCGCCTTTCTGGATTTCCACGAAAGCGCCGATGCGCGAGCCGTCACCGACCTCGCACCCGTAAAGGTTCACCAGGGTCGGATGGAAGATTGTCACCTTCCCATGCAGCTTCACGCTGTCCGAAATTGGCATTTGCTCGTCTCCGCGCGTCCGTTTGCCGTTACGGTCAGCAAGGAAAGGGCCGGGTTCCGTCCGGCGCTGATTAAGGTGCGGCGCCGCAATTCCCGCGCTACGCGATCAATTTTATGGTTAACAGCCCTTAACCCTTGGGAAGAACACGGCACAGATAGTTCGCCTGATGTGCGAAACCGAGACGTACCGCATCTCTTCAGCGGGGAGTTCTAGCCTCGTGATTGGGCGCTAACAATGCCTACTGCACCCGCTCCGCCGGATGGCCCATAGGCTCCAGCATCGCAATAACGCTGTCCTTGCCGATGAGGTGGGCTGCGCCGACTGCGACAAGGAATGTGCCGGTCTCGGACTTCATCAGGGTGTCGATCTCCGGCGCCCAGTTGGCGTTCCTGTTCGTGAGAAGGGCGTCATACAGTTCCGGAATTAGGGCCAGGTCGTCGTCGATCAGCAGCTTGGTCAGCGCGTCGACATTCCCCGCCTTCCAGGCGTTAACCAGTTCACCCAGTTCGTCACTGGCAGTATCGATCTCGGCGAGCCCGCCGGTCAGGAAG
Organism: Hyphomonadaceae bacterium; assembly: GCA_030696545.1. GTDB lineage: Bacteria > Pseudomonadota > Alphaproteobacteria > Caulobacterales > Hyphomonadaceae > UBA7672. The sequence continues at coordinate 14,860 of JAUYSA010000267.1, read as the reverse complement.
CGGACCTGCACAGGCTCGGGCAGGGTGGCGAAGGAGGCCATCTGCTCTTCCACTGTTTCGAGAAAGCGGATCTCCTTGCCCTCGGCTTCCGCAGCAGGGCGCAGCACACTTTCAACGCCTGAAGTCACGTCATAGCCAGCGCGCCGAACCACGGCCTCGCTGATGACGATGCCAGCATACCAGGGGCGCATGGATTCCAGCGCGATCAACGGCAGATCAAGCTTGGCGAGCGCCGCCTTGAGCCGTTCGAGATCGTCGAGGTTCAGGCGGTCAGACAGCCGCTGAGACGGGTCGTACTTGCCCAGCCGCTCCACGATCTCGCGGAACATCATCGGGTCGCCCTCTGTGTCAGTCTCGAAGTAAACAGCTTTGGCTTCTTGCAGCGCCTTGTCGACCGCGGGCGAATGCCAGGTGAGCGTCGGCGGCAGGACATGGACGGTGCCGAAAAGATAAACGGTGGTATCGGCGTCCGCGATCTTCCAGATGGCGGGTTTTGGCGGGGCTTCGACCACGGGCGGAACGGTCCGCGCGGCCGGCTTGTTGTCGCTGCAGGCGGTCAATGTGACGAGAGCGAGGACGGCGGCTTTCCAGAACGTCATCGTGCAATCCGATAGGCAGCCCCCGGCCGGGCGCGCCCCACAATACCTCGCAGATCGTGGGCGCGCCGTCACGCCGTCAAATTCCTGGGGGGCGGGGAAGGCTGGCGCACTCGACAGGAGTCGAACCTGTGACCTCTGCCTTCGGAGGGCAGCGCTCTATCCAGCTGAGCTACGAGTGCAAGCTGGCCCCTCATGTATCAGGGCCCCAAAAAAGGCAAGGTTTAGCGGCTGTCAGCCCTTTAAACCGAGCTGCGCCTTGAGTTTTGCGATGTCATCGAGCCATGGCGCTGGGCTGGAATCGCTGGGCATCCGCCAGTCGCCCCTGGGGGAGAGGGAGCCGCCGGAAGTGACTTTCGGGCCGTTTGGCACGGCCGAACGCTTGAACTGGCTGGTCTGGAAGAAGCGCTTCGCGAACACTTCAAGCCATTTCACGATGGTCGCCATTTCGTAGGCCACGCGGTCTTTCTCTGCGACATGGGCGGGCCAGTCGCCGGCCTTCGCGTTACCCCAGGCGGCATGCGCGAGGAAGGCAATGCGGGTGGGGGAGGCGCCCCAGCGGATCGTCTGGTTCAGGAAGAAGTCGTGCAGGTTGTACGGACCGATCGTGTCTTCGGTCGACTGGATCTTGCCGTCTGCCCCTGCGGGCACGAGTTCGGGCGAGATTTCCTGATCGAGAATGGCGCGCATCACGTCGGCCGCCCCTGCCGAATACAGCCCGCTTGCAGCGCTCCAGCGGATCAGGTGCTGGATCAGCGTTTTCGCCACCGCGCCGTTGACGTTGTAGTGGCTCATATGGTCGCCAACGCCATAGGTGCACCAGCCGAGCGCCAGCTCCGACAGGTCGCCCGTGCCGACGACGAGGCCGCCCTCTTTGTTGGCGAGGCGGAAGAGGTAGTCGGTGCGCAGGCCGGCCTGCACGTTTTCGAACGTGATGTCGTAAACCTTCTTTCCCTTGGCGAAGGGATGGTCGAGGTCGGCCAGCATCTGGTTGGCCATAGGCTTGATGTCGATCTCGCGGGCGTCGATGCCCAGCTCCTTCATCAAGGCGTGCGCCTTGGACTTCGTGCCTTCCGTCGTGGCGAAGCCGGGCATGGTGACGCCGATGATATCGGACCGCTTGCGGCCCATCAGGTCGAACGCGCGCACGGTGACGAGCAGGGCCTGTGTCGAGTCGAGGCCGCCCGAAACGCCGATGAGGGCTTTCTTGACGCCGGAGGATTCGAGCCGGCGGCGCAGGCCCTGAACCTGTATGTTATAAGCCTCGAAGCAGTCCTGATCGAGCAGGGCTTCATCATCCGGCACAAATGGAAAGCGGTCGACCTTGCGTGAAAGCGGAAGCTTCGCATTGAGGTCTGGCGCGGCTGCGAAGGCTATGCGGCGGCGCTTCAGGTCGTCGCGGTGATTGCGCGCCGTATCGCGGAAAGTGCCGTTGCGGATGCGATCCTGGCCGATCCGGGCGACGTCCATGTCAGCGAGAAGAAGCGCTGACTCATCGGCAAACCTGTCAGATTCGGCAATCTTGCTCCCGAGCTCATAGACCGCCAGCTGGCCGTCCCATGCGGTATCGGTCGTGGACTCGCCATAGCCTGCGGCGGCATAAATGTAGCCGCACGATGCACGCGCCGATTGTGACAGGCAAAGCATGTCGCGCTCGGCCGCCTTGCCGATCGTGATGTTGGAAGCCGACAGGTTGGCGATGATGTTGGCGCCCGCCAGCGCGGCGTAGGTCGACGGCGGGATCGGAGCCCACATGTCTTCGCAGATCTCGACGGCAAGCGTGAAGCCGGGGACATCGGTTGCTTCGAACGAGAGGTCGGCGCCGAACGGCACGGTCTCGCCGGCAAGCGTGATCTGGTCCACCACCGCGTCGGTCGACATGGCGAACTGACGCTTCTCGTAGAACTCGCGATAGTTCGGCAGGTAGGTCTTGGGCACGACGCCGAGAATGGCCCCGCGATGCATCACCACCGCGCAACCGTGGACCGACGGCCCGACCTGGATGGGCGCGCCGACCACGACCACGGGAGCAAGTGACTTGCTGGCGTCCTTCACCCTGGCGATAGCGTCGAGAACGGCGGAGAGGAGGGTGGATTGCAGGTGCAGGTCGTCGATCGTGTAACCGGACAACCCAAGTTCCGGGAAAACGACGAGCGCCGCGCGGGCCTTGTCGGCCTTGCGCATCAGCTCGATCGTCTCGCGGGCGTTCGAGGCGGGGTCGGCAAGATGCACGCGCGGGCTGGCTGCCGCCGCCCTGACAAAGCCGTGCATGTATATGTTGTCGAACTCGGCCATCGCCTCTAGCGCCTATCACTGCCGCCAACACGTCTCAATGCAGGCTCTACGCCGTCTTAGGTAATTATCCGGAAACTGCCTTTCCAGACGCCTTTCGGCGGCGTCGAACTTGCTTGACCCATGCGGCGCTCAGGGAGCCAAAGGTTAATGGACGTTGATGTCCTCGTAATCGGAGCCGGCGCGGTTGGGCTGGCGGTCGCCGCCGAGTTCGCTCGCTCGAGGCGGGATGTCATCGTGCTTGAAGCTTGCGACGGCATCGGCACGCAGACATCCTCGCGCAATTCCGAGGTCATCCACGGGGGCATGTACTACCCGACCGACAGCCTGCGCCATCGCATGTGCGTGGAGGGCAGGCGGAAGCTGTATGCCTATCTGGAGGCGAGGCGTGTGCCGCACCTCAAGCGCGGCAAGCTAATCGTCGCGACATCCGATAGCGAGACGAGAAAGATAGAAGCCATCCACGCAACCGGCCTGACCAACGGCGTCGAGAAGCTTGAGCTTGTCTCCGGCGCTACGGCCATGGCGTGGGAGCCTGCACTGACCTGCACGGCTGCGCTGTGGTCTCCGGAAACGGGTGTGGTGGACAGCCATGGCTACATGCTCGCCCTGCAGGGAGAGATCGAGGATCATGGCGGCATGCTCGCCTTCAACACGCCGGTTGTGCGCATTGAGCCGCTAGGCTCTGGCGGCTTTCGTGTGGCGACCGGGGGCATTGAAGCGGGCGTCATCACATGCCGCCGGCTCGTCAACAGCGCCGGTCTTCATGCTCAGCGTGTCGCTGGAGGCATTGAAGGTTATCGCGCTGATCTGATCCCGAAGCTGGTTCTTGCGAAGGGGAATTATTTCGGCTGTTCCGGAAAGCCGGCCTTCAGTCGCCTGATCTATCCTGCGCCGGTCGATGGCGGGCTTGGCGTGCATGTCACGATCGACCTGGCCGGACGGATGCGTTTCGGCCCCGACGTGGAATGGCTAGCCGAGGCAGATCCGGACGCCGTCGATTACCGCGTCGATCCCACTCGCTCGGCTGCGTTCTATGACGCTATCCGACGCTACTGGCCGGGCTTGCCGGATGGCGCCATCACGCCGGACTATTCGGGCTGCCGTCCCAAGATTTCAGGGCCGGGCGAACCTGCAGCGGATTTCCGTATCGATGGGCCTGAGTTGCATGGGCATGCGGGGCTGGTGAACCTGTTCGGCATTGAATCTCCCGGCCTCACCAGCTCGCTGGCGATCGCGGAAGAAGTGCGGCGGCGTCTCGTCAACTGATGCGCAGCACTTCCGCGAACGCCAGAAACACGTGGTAGAAAGTTGACGCTGGCGCATTGCCGGAAACGGATTTCCCGTCCGCATCGACCAGATCAACCCAGGTTCCTGGAAGCGTCCGCCCCAGATAGCGATCGAACAGCAGCGCTGCGGATGACTCAATCACCGGCGAGGGGTCGATCCCGTCGAGCTCGTGCAGCGCGATCGCCGCCTTGATGCGTTCGGTGTTCGGCCAGGTGCGAGAAGCGCGATCGATCGTCGCGCCATCGTCGCGAACACTGTTGAACGTGATCTTCGTGGCGCCATCGACGCCATGTGCCTCCGCAAAGCTGGCGAGGGCTCGTATCTGTGGCGCGAGCTGAACGCCCAGAAGCTTGCGGCAGGAATTCAGTATCCACGCCCATTCGAACTGATGGCCGGGTTCGACGATGCGTCCGTCATCGCCGGGCGCCCGTGCGAGGTCTTCGGTGAAGAATTCCGCGAGAGTCTGCGTTTGAGGATCAAAGAAGCGGGCCTCGAAGACCGCGATGATTTCCTTCGCCAGCGTCGAGAAGCGCGCTTCCCCAGTGGCCTCGAAAGCCGCGAGACAAGCCTCCGTCAGGTGCATGTGCGGATTCTGCTGGCGCCAGCCTTTCGGCGGCAGTTCATGCCAGAAGCCTTCGCCGCCGCTCACGCGCATATGCGTTTCGATATAGTCGAGTGTTCGATGCATCCAGTCGCGGGAATTCCGGTCGCCGCTCGCCTTGTAGTGCCATGCGAGCGCGAACAGGACGAAGGCGTGGTCGTACAGATCCGGCGTCGAGTCGAGCGCGCCGCCTTCTCGTGTGAGCCGACGGGCAAAACCCTTGTCCGGACCGTTCCACGTTCTTGACGTCAGGAAATCCACGCCGTGGTTCGCGAGTTCAAGGCCGGGTTTGAAACCCAGCATATGGCCGTGCGCGAAAACGTAGATCTGCAGCGCTGTCACGCGCGTGCGCTTGAATGCGATCCCCCCGTCCGCCCCGTCGGGCGTCACTTGCTCAACGAAGCCGCCATTCGCGCGATCGACGCCGTTCGCCGCCCACCAGGGCAGGGCGGCGTTGAACATCCAGTCGTGGATCGTCTCGCGGTGAGAATGCGCCAAGCCGGTCTCCGTTACTCGTTCAGGAGCTTCCGGAAATAGGCGATGGTTTCGCCAAGACCATCCTCAAGCTGAACTTTCGGTTCCCAGCCCAGCGTGTTACGCGCGCGGCTAATGTCAGGCTTGCGCTGTTTCGGGTCGTCCGCAGGCAGTGGCAGGCGCACCAGCTTCGACTTCGAGCCGACAAGCTTCAGCACAGTCTCGGCCAGCTCGATCATTGTGAACTCGCCGGGATTACCGACATTGATCGGGCCGGTCACATCATCAGGCGAATCCATCAGGCGGATCATTCCGTCCACCAGGTCATCGACATAGCAGAACGACCGCGTTTGTAGCCCGTCGCCATAGATCGTGATGTCCTGCCCTTTCAGGGCCTGCACGATGAAGTTCGACACCACACGCCCATCATTCGGGTGCATGCGCGGACCATAGGTGTTGAAGATGCGGATAACCTTGATGCGCAGGCTGTGCTGACGATAGTAATCGAAGAACAGCGTCTCGGCGCAGCGCTTGCCTTCGTCATAGCAGGAGCGCGGCCCGATCGGATTGACGTTGCCCCAGTATTCTTCGGTCTGCGGATGCACAGCCGGGTCGCCGTAAACTTCGGACGTCGACGCCTGGAGGATTTTCGCGCCAAGGCGTTTGGCGAGGCCAAGCATGTTGATCGCGCCATGCACCGAGGTCTTCGTCGTCTGCACGGGATCGTGCTGATAGTGGATCGGGCTGGCGGGGCAGGCGAGATTCCAGATCTGATCGACCTCGACGAACAGCGGGAACGTGACGTCATGGCGCAGAAATTCGAACTTCGGGTTGCCGTGCAGGTGGGCAACGTTGCGCTTCTGGCCGGTGAACAGGTTGTCCACGCACAGCACTTCCTGCCCGCGCGCCAGCAGCCGGTCGCAGAGGTGCGAGCCGAGAAAGCCAGACCCGCCCGAAACAAGCGCCCGGTTCTCGAGAAGAGAGCTAGCTCTGGCCATTGTCCCTCGCGCGGTTGGTCGCCCTGCGCGAGTGATGCGGGGGGTTGCCCGTATTGTAAAGCTTGGTGGCCCTAGGGGCGTCCGACGCTGGTATAGTTGAAGCCGCGCTTCTGCATGTCAGCGGGCTGATAGACGTTGCGGAGATCAATCACGGTGGGTGTCTTCAGCAGCTTCTTGACCCGGCCGAAATCGATCGCGCGGAACTGGTCCCATTCCGTGATGAGGACCATGGCGTCGGCGCCATCGACGGCGTGATAGGGGCCATCGCAGAAATCCACGCCGGTCAGCATCTTGCCAGCTTCATGCATGCTCTCGGGATCATAGGCCTTCACACGCGCGCCTGCGGCTTGCAGTGCGGGGATGATGTCCAGCGAAGGCGCGTCGCGCATGTCGTCGGTGTTTGGCTTGAAGGCGAGCCCGAGGATGCCGATCGTCTTGCCTTTCACGTCGCCGCCCATCGCCTTGATGATGCGGTCCGCCATCGCCTTCTTGCGGGCGTCGTTTACCTGCACGACCGTATCCACGATGCGCACCGGACTGCCGACATCATTCGCGGTCTTGGTCAGCGCCAGCGTGTCCTTCGGGAAGCATGAGCCGCCATAGCCCGGACCGGCATGCAGGAATTTCTTCCCGATACGATTGTCGAGGCCGATGCCTTTCGAAACATCCTGCACGTTGGCGCCGACCTTTTCGCACAGGTCCGCCATCTCGTTTATGAAGGTGATCTTCACGGCGAGGAATGCGTTGGCGGCATACTTGATCAGTTCAGACGTGCGCCGCTCCGTGAAAAGCATCGGCGTTTCGTTCAGGAAGAGTGGGCGATAGAGTTCACGCATGCGCTCGCGCGCGTCTTCGTTATCGGTGCCGACCACGACACGATCCGGGCGCTTGAAGTCGCTGATCGCAGCGCCTTCGCGAAGGAATTCGGGATTGGAAACAACCGCGAACTTCGCATTCGGGTTGGTCTTGCGGATGATCTCTTCCACCTCATCGCCCGTGCCGACCGGAACGGTCGATTTCGTCACGATGACAGTGAAGCCGTCCATGTGCTCGGCGATCTCCTTCGCCGCGGCATAGACATACGAAAGATCGGCATGGCCATCGCCACGGCGTGAAGGCGTGCCGACTGCAATGAAGATGGCGTCAGCGTTCTTGATCGCGTCCTTCGCATCGAGCGAGAAGAACAGGCGGCCTTCCTTCACGTTGGAGGCGACCAGTTCGGCAAGGCCTGGCTCGAAAATGGGCATGACGCCCTTTTCCAGGCGCTCGATCTTGCCCGGGTCCTTGTCCACGCAAGTGACGGTATGGCCGAAGTCCGCGAAGCAGGCTCCGGACACCAGACCGACATAGCCGGCCCCGATCATCGTCACGCGCATGGCGCACCCCTTGTAGGTCTGAGCGCAAAGTCCTGTCCGGCTTGGTTAGCGCGGCGGACGGCACCAAAGTCAAGTCGATTACCGCAAAGGAATACATGGAGCGCCGCGAGCGGGCGCCAATGCTACATTTGGCTGATCAGCCATTTGGCGGCGTGCGTGATTTTTCGATGACTTTGGTGGTCGACTGGCCCTCGACCAGCGTTACCCGGACGATCCGACCGCCTCGTGCGCGAACGACATCAGCGCCTGCGATCTGGTCTTCGGCGTAATCAGCGCCCTTGATCAGGACGTCAGGCTGAAGTTCCCGGACGACCTCCAGCGGCGTCGCCTCGCCAAAAAGTATCACGGCGTCGACACCCTTGATCGCCGCCATCACGGCGGCGCGGACGTCCTCGGACTGCACGGGCCGCTCCGGCCCCTTCAGCCCGCGCACGGACGCGTCCGTGTTCAGGCCCACGATCAGACGATCGCACGCGTCTGACGCCTGGCGCAGAAGCGCGATGTGGCCAGCGTGGAGAATGTCGAAACAACCATTGGTGAAGCCTACCGAGAGACCCTCCCGGCCCCACGCCTCGCGTAGTTTCCGGGCTTCAGCCAGCGGTAGGGCGCCCGTCGCGCTTCCGGCTTGACGCCGGCCTGCGCCTATCTCCGCCAACAGCTCGGCTGGTGTCGCCGTCGCGGTGCCGCGCTTGGCGACCACGATGCCCGCCGCAACATTGGCGAGCTGCATCGCGGTCTCGACCGGAAGTCCGCTGGCGATGCCCAGAGACACCGCTGCAGCGACCGTATCGCCCGCACCCGAAACGTCGAAGACTTCACGCGCCTTGGCAGCAAGATGAAGCGGTTGTTCTCCAGAGCGGAACAGCGACATGCCATGCTCCGATCGGGTCAGCAGGATGGCGGCGCCTACTGTAGAGATGATCTGTTCGGCCGCATTCGCGCATTCTGCATCGGATCCACAGGGCGCATGTGTGGCCAGCTGCAACTCTTTCCTGTTCGGCGTGATGATCGCAGCGCCCCGGTAGGCGAGCCAGTCATTCCGCTTCGGATCGACGATGACCGGCACGCCTGCTTTTTTGCCCGCCGCTATGATGGCAGCCAGCACGCGATCGGTCAGCGCACCCTTGGCATAGTCGGAGATCATGATGGCATCGCAGTCGTCCGCGAGCATCTCGACCGCTGCGATAACTCTGTCTTCTGTCGCCTTGCCGATCGCGCCTGGATGCTCACGGTCCACACGCACGATCTGATGCTGCCCGCCCATATAGCGCGTCTTGATCGTCGTCGGCCGGCCGGGCTCGGTTACGAGGTGGGTTTCAATGGAACTGGCGAGATCGGAAAGTAAGCCAGCCAGCGTCGAAGCGGCAGCGTCGCCCCCGGTCACGCCGACGAGCATCGCCTTGCCGCCCAGCGCAGCGACGTTGGCGGCGACATTGGCCGCGCCTCCCGCGGTCCATCGCTCCTCGCCGACATGGATGATGGGGACGGGCGCCTCATCGGAGACGCGCGAGACGCGGCCCGACACGTAGTGATCGACCATGACATCGCCGACCACCAGAACGCGGCCGCCGGCAAGTTGTGCGATCTGGTCCTTGGTCGGGCTCACGGGAACTTTCTGTATGGCTGGCAGGCGGATCAACTATCTAGCCAAAGGTTGCGACCGCGTCAGGTCCCCGTGCCGCAAACCAGGCGCCAGGTAAACCGGAGTGCTTCTAAGAATAAGGACGCGCGGATGCATTATCTTGTCGTGTGCTCGACTTGACCCACTTTGGGTGAATTGAGCTTGTCTTGATTTTTGAAAAGACTAGAGGCTTGCGGCACAATAAAAGCGGGGCTAACCCGCCGTGACAGGGGAAATATCCGCATCGTGGCGGGCTAGGGCTGACGCGCGGGCGGCGAGGGACATCGTAGAATGGCTCTGGAAAGCGTTTCTGCGCTGATCCTGGACGACAATGCCCACATGCGCGGACTTGTGCGAGTGATTCTCGCCAGTTTTGGCATGCGGCGTATCGAAGAAGCGCACGACTGCAATCAGGCCATCAACACCGTCACCCACGGCGACATCGATATCGCCTTTGTTGATTTCAAGCTGGGTGGACTGGACGGTATCGAGTTCTGCAAGCGTATCCGGCTCGATCCCGACAGTCCGAACCGCTATCTCCCGATCATCATGATCACCGCCTATTCCGAGCGCCGCAGGGTTATCGACGCCATCAATGCGGGCGTTGACGAGTTTCTGGTGAAGCCGATCCGCGCGGTTGATGTCGCCAACCGCGTCAATGCGGTCATCGAGCGCCGGCGCGCCTTTGTGGATCTGGCCGGGTATTTCGGCCCTGATCGCCGCCGCCGCGACGATCCGCGGTACAAAGGGCCATGGCGACGCTCCGCCGACCCCGGCACGATCGATATCTGAGCACGATCCGTCCAAAAGCGGGTTCGGCCGCAGAAAACCTTGCTTTACGCTTGGCCAAACAGGAACGGTTGCGGCCGTGAGCGTGTCTGGCTAACGTCGTGTCCACAATCGGCGGGTCCGGTGGACACCGTGGCGGAGGGATTTTTGTATGGCTAAAGGGATCGGGCAGCTGTTCGCCCGCAAATCGGTCGAGCAGATGCACGCGGAGCATGAGGGCGGGGAGCTCAAGCGCTCTCTCGGCGCTGTAAACCTCGTTCTCCTCGGCATTGGTTGCATCATCGGTACGGGCATTTTCGTGCTGACGGGCAGGGCGGCCGCGGAATTCGCCGGCCCCGGCATCATGATCTCGTTTGTCATCACCGGCGTGCTTTGTGCTTTTGTCGCGCTCGCCTATTCCGAACTTGCCGCTGCGATCCCGGTCTCGGGCTCGGCTTATTCATATACCTACGCATCGCTGGGCGAGTTCGTCGCCTGGATCATGGGCGTGCTGCTGCTGCTGGAATACGGCGTCGCCGCCTCGACCGTTGCGGTCGGCTGGTCGGGCTACACCGTCAGCCTGATGCATGACCTTGGCATCAACATCCCCGCCGCGATGACCGCGGCGCCCGGCGTTTCAGTCATCGATCCGGTGACAGGCGAGAGTGTGATGGGCGTCGTCAACCTGCCGGCCTTGCTTGGCATCGTCGCCGTCACTTCGCTGCTGATCTTCGGCGTCTCGGAATCCGCGAAGGTCAACAACATCGTCGTGGCAATCAAGGTTACGGTCGTCGTCGCCTTCATCGTGATCGGCATCTTCTATGTGAAACCGGAACTCTGGTCGCCGCTGGTCCCGGATCAGATCCCGGCGCCGCCGCCTGGAACCGACATGTCCATGGGGTCCCAGATCTGGACTGCCCTTGGTAATGTCATCACTGGTCAGAACAGCGCGCAATATGGCATCGGCGGACTGATCGCCGGCGCCTCCGTGATCTTCTTCGCTTATATCGGCTTCGAGGCAGTCTCGACCGCTGGCGCCGAAGCGAAGAACCCCGCCAAGGACATGCCGATCGGCATCCTCGGCTCGCTTATCATCTGCACCATCCTCTACATCCTGACCTGCGCCGTGCTGGTCGGCATCGTGCCTTACCAGGAGCTCAACGTGCCGGCTCCTATTGCCTTGGCGGTCGACCGCATGGGCCTGCCCTGGTTCGCGATCCTCGTGAAAGTCGGCGCCTTCGCCGGTCTGTCGTCGGTGATGCTGGTTCTGCTCTACGGCCAGACCCGCATCTTCTACACGATGGCGCGCGACGGCCTTCTGCCGCCCGTGTTCGCCAAGATCCACCCCAAGTACAAGACGCCGTGGGTCAACACGATTGTCGTCGGCATCGTTGCGGCCGGCTTCGCCGGCTTCACCGGCCTCGACTTCCTCGGCAACACGACGAACGTGGGCACGCTCATTGCCTTCATGTTTATCTGCGTGACCGTGATATACCTGCGCTTTGCGCGACCCAACCTGCACCGGCCGTTCAAGATGCCGACATGGTTGATCGTCACCATCGCAGTCGTCGGCGCCTCCATGTGCTTCCTGCTCGTTATGTCGCTCATGGCGCATGAAGCCACGCGCAACTTCTTCATCCCGTATCTCGCGATCGGCACGCTGTTCTACTTCGTCTATGGCATGTGGAATTCGAAGCTGGCCAAAGGCATCGTGGTTACGGGCCACGAGGCTAATCCGGACCTCGAGACACAAGGCCTGACCGACGTGGAGCCGCCGCGCAAAGGCTGAGGAAAAGGTCTGCTTTCTGCCAGCGCCCTCCCGTCACCGGGAGGGCGCTGTTGCTTCCGCCTGAAGGCCCCGCTATGCCGCTCGCGCACCGAACGGAGTTTTTCGATGACAGCTGCCGCGATTGCGCCACGCCCGGACTGGACGCGCGAGGAAATCGCCGCGCTGTTCGAGTTGCCTCTGCCTGACCTGATGCTCCGTGCCCTGAAGGTTCGCGAAGCCAAATGGCCCGAGGGCCGCATCCAGAAATCCCAGCTGCTCTCGATCAAGACCGGCGGTTGCCCCGAGGATTGCGGCTATTGCAGCCAGTCCGCGCATTTCAAGACCGGCCTTGCCGCCTCGAAGCTCATGGAAGTCGATGCCGTTCTGGCCGAAGCACGCCAGGCAAAGGCGAATGGCGCGGATCGCTTCTGCATGGGCGCCGCCTGGCGCTCGCTCAAGGATCGCGACCTTCCGAAAGTCTGCGAGATGATCTCGGCCGTGAAGGCCGAAGGTCTCGAGACATGCGTGACGCTCGGAATGCTCGAGGAAGGGCAGGCCGAAAAGCTGAAGGATGCCGGTCTGGATTACTACAATCACAATCTGGACACCTCGCGTGAATACTACGGCAAGGTCACGTCCACGCGTACCTACGAGGATCGGATCGAGACGCTCGATCGTGCGCGCAAGGCCGGCGTGTCGCTTTGCTGCGGCGGCATTCTTGGCATGGGCGAGAGCCGTGCGGATCGCGTTGGCCTGATCCACGAACTCTCGATGATCACGCCGCATCCGGAAAGTGTGACGATCAATGCGCTGGTGCCGATCGCCGGCACGCCGCTTGGCAAGTCGGAGCCGATCACCGCAGTTGAACTCGCCCGCGCCATCGCCGTCGCCCGCATTGTGATGCCTGCCAGCTGGGTGCGCCTCTCTGCCGGCCGCGAGAACATGACGGAAGAAGGCCAGGCGCTTTGCCTGGCTGCCGGCGCCAATTCCATCTTTGTCGGCGCCCGGCTGCTGACCACAGCCAATCCCGAAGCCAACGAAGACGAGCAGCTGCTCGACACGCTTGGCCTCGAATGGGGTCCGCGCAGCGACAAGCCGGTGGTCAACGCCTGATGGCCATCGAGGCGGTAATCTGGGATTTCGGCGGGGTCTTCACCACGTCCCCGTTCGATGCCTTCACCCGCTACGAACGCGAGCGCGGCCTGCCCAACGATATCATTCGCCGCATCAACTCGGTGAATCCCGACACGAACGCCTGGGCGCGTATTGAGCGCTCCGAAGTCGATGCTGCGACGTTCGACAGATTGTTCGAGGAAGAGGCGAGCCTTCTCGGCCATGCGATCCCCGGCCGTGATGTGCTTGCGCTTCTGTCAGGCGATCTTCGTCCACGCGTCGTCAGCGCCTTCAAGGCCTGCAAGGCGAAGTTCAAGGTCGGATGCATCACGAACAATGCGCCCACGGGAAAGGGCGCCGGCATGTCATCGTCCGGCGAGAAGGCCGCGCAGATTGCCGAAGTTTTCTCCATGTTCGATCACGTGATCGAAAGCTCGAAAGCCGGCGTGCGCAAGCCTGATCCGCGGATCTACGCCATGATGTGTGACGCCCTCGGCGTGAGGCCTGAAGCCTGCATCTATCTCGACGATCTCGGCATCAACCTGAAGCCGGCGCGCGCGATGGGCATGATCACGATCAAGGTTACGAGCGAAGAGCAGCTTCTGGCTGATCTTTCGCGCGCCACAGGAATCGCATTCGCGTAGCTGGCAACGTCCGCCCAAAGAATCCGTATGCGGCCACTTGCGCTCTCGCCATCGCAAGCGAAAGTCCTGCGCGAGTGTGGTCCGAGAGGTCGGCGCAATGCGCGCCTTCTGTGTCCTGGTCTGGGTTGTGGCGCTGGCTGCGTCTGGTTGCGATGCGCCGCCAGCAACTCGTCCCATTGGCGCCGCCGAGATCGACTTGCCGCCAGCGCAGGAGCCGCTGCCAGAGGCAGTCGCTGAAACCGTGCGCCAGCTTCGCGTGATCGCCGCAATCGGCACGTATCGCGACATGGCGGCGCTTGCCGACGCGACGCCGGGCTTCCGCTCCAACAACGCCGGCATGTCTCACCGGGACTACTGGTATCTCAAGATGCGCGCTGGTGACTGGCCCATGGCCCAGGCGGAAAAGCTGCTTGGCTATCGCTATGCCGTCGCTGATACCCGTCAGGGCAAGGTCTTCATCTGGCCCTGGATGGCCACGCTGAAATCGTCAGCGATCAGCCCTGCGGCCGAGCGCGACATCAGCCAGCTGCTGGGAGAAGGGCAGGCCGAAGTCTTGCGCCGTGGCGGCGTGTGGCCCGGCTACGTCCTCGGCATAGCAGAGGACGGCGCCTGGCTCTATTTCGTGTCAGGGTCCGGTTAAGCCGCGTCAGCCTTGCCAATGCGCGGCGGGCCGCCTTGCGCCGCCTGCGAAGGTCCGAAGGCGCGATCGAGCACGCGGGTCGAATCCAGCGCCAGCGCGATCGACTCGCTTAGATGCCCGAGCACCTTCATATTATTGGCCATCACATGCAGCGCTTCGGGACGTGTGTCCGATGCGATGATCTCGCAGCGATGCAGGATGTCTGCGCGCAGCTGCATCAGCAGGTCTTCAAGCTTGTGGCCTTCCGGTTTTTTCTCGGAACGCAGGAAATGAGTCACGTTGTTCTCCCCGATTTCCGAGCCACTATCCCTCAAATGTGCTGACGGACCGTTGCAGGACGAGCTCAGGTTTCGCACTAAGTTGCGATTAACGAATTGCGAAGGAACGGCGACATGACCCAGCGTATCGGCGCGGCCAAGGCCATCACGCAGCTATCGGGCTGGACTGAAACCCCCGGCCGTGACGCCATCGCAAAAACCTACAAGTTCGCCGATTTCAACGCCGCCTTCGGCTTCATGACCCGAGTGGCCCTGAAGGCCGAGACGCTGGACCACCACCCCGAATGGTCGAACGTTTACAACAAGGTCGAGGTCATGCTGACGACCCATGACGCAGGCGGCGTGACCGACAAGGACGTAACGCTGGCAAAGTTCATGGACGAGGCGGCCGGGTAGGCGGT
>JAUYSA010000258.1 GCA_030696545.1 Hyphomonadaceae bacterium | reverse complement strand
CAGGGTAAGTAAATTAGTAAGAACGGGAACCTCTTCAACGCCGATATACGAACGCACAATTTACATTGACGGAATTTTTGAATATGTAAAACTTGAAACAGGAACTACTTACGAAAAAAATTACATCCACATCATGGATGATAAAAGCAGAATTGCAGAAGTAAGAATTAATCCCGGCACAGCTTTTCCGGGAGATATTAGCGATGACATAACTTACGTTATAGAAAATCAAATTGGCTCTTCTGTCATGCGAACAAACACAAGCGGAACTGAAATCGACAAAGAAGAATATTATCCTTTTGGAGACTCCTCATTAAGAACGTTCACCTACAAACGTTACCGATATGTAGGCAAAGAGAGAGATGCTGAGAGTGGATTATACTATTATGGAGCACGTTACTACGCTGCGTGGACGTGTAGGTTTATTTCCGTCGATCCGCTGGCGGAACATTATATGTATTTAACACCGTATAATTACGCTAATAACAATCCTATTAATGATTTTGATATCGATGGGATGCAGGATACCCAAAGCACGACTGATTCGGCAAAACCATACGGCCCTCCTACTCAACAAGAGATGGAACAGCAAAAGCAAAATGCCAAACCGGGTTTACCAAAAGTAAATGGAGTTACAGGACCTTTCTCACTTTCATATATTGAAAATACGAATTCTAATCAAACTAGTGTAACCGAAGCTCAAAAACCGGATTATAGTTTTTCAAAAGAAAAAATTAATAACTTAGGGAATGTATATGATGAGGCGAAAAAAACTACTGGGAAACAAAACCCTGATTGTTGGGAAATATATAGACAGGTAGCTTCTACGTTAACAGGAGATAAAGATGTTCTCAAACAAAGTGGACAGAATATGAAATTAACGAACTATATGAAAGACAATAACTACTTTGTAAACACTCAAGGGCAGACTTTTAGTTACAATAGTTCTCGAAGTGGAGATGCAAATAATGGCTATAAGGGAAATGCTACATCTTTAATTGAAAGTAATTTAAATGATCAAAAGGACGGTAGCTATGTATTTGCATTACAGGTAGCATTTCAACACCATAACATTACAATTATTGCAGAAAAGACTGGTGAAACTTATACTTATCAAGCATTTGATCAAGGTACAGGTTGGTTTAATGAAACTCCAGAGAAAATGAGTGCTGAAACTTTAAATAAGCAAGTAATAAAAGTATATGAGCATAGATTTACTGAATTTGGAGGTCAAGGTAAGGAAATATCTTCCAGACTTTATTGGTACAACGGGAGTACGGCTAAATAAACAACCTTAAAACAATATGGAAAATGAAAGTATTGAATATATTGATGTTATGGACAATTGGGTGTCTATTTGGATGTAGTGATATTACTAAGCCCGTAACAAAGGATAATGAAATTATAAACCCTCCACATTCTTTGGTTGGAAAAGATACGAGTCCTGTTTCTAAGACGTTCTCTTCGGATTTTTTTAGTTTGTTAGATAGCTCTGGTTTTGAAATTGATTCTGTAAAATTATTTAATGAGAAAGAAATCAAACCATTTAAAGTATCTCAACTCTTTACTTATTATCACAAAGTTAATTATGATGATTCAGTATTTGAGTTTAAAATCACTAATTTGAAATGGTATTTTATATCCGGAATTGACTCGCTAATGACGAAAGAACAAAAAAAGTCAGAGTTTTATAAAGGCCTATTAGGGTTAAAAGAAATTTCATTTAGCGATAGCTCTATCATTACCGCCATCAAAAATAAATATCATGTCGTTTTAAATCTTAATATTACTCCTGGAGTTGGTCAAATTACAAGGACTTATTATGATATGAAGAATAATAAAATATGGTTTCTTTACGACCGTTCTCTAAAATCATCAAAACAGTTTAATACTGTTTCGAATATTGTTGATAGAGTAGAACAAAATTTGAAATAGATTTTTTTCAGTTGACTTTCTCTTATCAAACAACGTATCGTTATTGAGCGAAAGCTTTTTTGGATATGCTAATCTTATTCAATAATTAAGTAAAGTTGTCTGGGTCTGTTTTTTTTGAAGTTGCTATTGCGTGCCCAAATTTAGAATCAAAATGTGCCAATAACATTTCTATAAATCGTCCATGATAAATGGCGTATATTTCTTTCGTAAGTTCGATGTTTTTCTGCCCATAAATACCAAACCTCAATTCGTTATCATATATTTTTGAGCGGAACCAAGCTTTATTTTCCCACTGTGCTGTTGCATGAGTAAAATCTTTGTCTTTGTCATAAGACCAGGTAATAATTTTCTTTTCATCAATAGCCTTGTAAATTTCCTTTAAAAGCTCTGCTGGATTTGCGTTTGTAATAATTATAGCCATTTTTTTATTCAATTGTAAGAATTATAAAAGTATCGTTTCCTATTTATTATATCAATTAGGGTAAACCCTAATTGATATACTCGCTAATTTCCCCTTACTTTAAATAGCATAACAAATTTAATTTACGAGTGTTTCGTTTCAAACCAAAGTGTACTGAATTAATATAAAAATAATCAAATTCAATAAACAACAATCCATTTTTATGGCAAGTACAAAGAAAAAATTAGAAGTTTATACTGTTACTTTTATTACTGAGGAAGGTTCTGATCTTACTTTTGAAAAGGTTTTATTAAGTAAAACCATTGAAAATTTTGTAGCATTTATAAATAAAAAAGATGTGTCTGTTTCAATCCTTGAAAAAGGAGATATTATTGTAGGCATTGTTGAAACATCAAGAAGAGATAACGTGCCTCCAAAAAAACATAAAAAAGCAAAAAAAATATCAAAGTTGGGATTAACTGATGATGAAGGGCTTGCATATGGTAATGTTTTTTTATATGAAAAGGAAAGGAAAATTCTGTTTTATGAAGTAAATAAATTTGGGTCTTATATAAATCACTTCCTTAATTGTCTTATCCAGTGTTGTGGGGAAGATGAAAAGTGGGAAGAACGATTTAATGTGGAAGTTAGACCTATATTACAACCAGAAGAATATACAAGAATGATGAAAATGAATTATTATAAATCTTTAGAAGTTAAATTTTCTAATCCTAATGCGTTAATTAAAGAATTTGAACACAAAAACAATGCTTTAGCGAAAACAGTAGAATTAACTCAGCAATTAGGGACTGAAACTTTTAACGGAAAGTTTGAGGTTCGTTCAAAAAAACAAGGTGGTAGCGGCTTATCCAGCGTGACAATTAGAGATATAGTAGATAAAGCTCAAGCATTGTTGTCATCAAAATCAGGACAAGAGAACTTGCAAAAATTAGTGGTGTATGGATATGCTGTTGACGAAGATGATCTTGCAGAACGTTTAGAGCCCATTGATCTTTTGGCGGATCGATATATAAAGTATTTTACTTTAAATGAACCTCGTGAAAATATAGATTTATTACAGCCCCAAAGAAGAAAAAAAATTAAAGAAGTTTACGCAAAGTCCTTAGAAGATTTTGAATTGATGTTCGGTAAATAGGTTAATGGATAAATCACTAGGATATTGGGCGGAAAAATTTTCCGGGATTTTGTTAGGGGTATTGACAACTTTTTTAACATATAAATATTGGTATGATTATAGCGCTATAACTAGCGAAAAATATTTTGATTTAATTATTAAAGTCAGTTCCTCGTTATTTGGATTTTTACTTACTTTATTAGGCTTAATAATTAATAGTTCTAGCGTTGCTGTTGCCGAAATGAGACTTCACAAAAGTTTTCCGAGATTGATAAAATATAACAAAGGCGCAGTATTCCTTTCCTTTGCGATTATTTTGTTCTCAATTCTGATGTATTTAATTCTGCAACCACCAAATGGACGACTTGACTTTACATCTCGGTATGGAGATTGTATATTTAAACTTTTAATAACAATACATAACGGGGTTTCAGTTTGGGCTTTGATTAATATTACAATATTTATAAGTATTTTTTATAAAATAGCATTGTCCAAAAAAGTATAAATGACTGAATTGAAAACCAAAATAAATGAAATAATTGACGACATTAAAGGAAGAATTAGAAATCCTTTAATTCTTTCGTTTATTTTAGTTTGGCTATACCAGCATTGGTCATTACTATATCAAATGCTAACAATAAATGTTGCGCTGCCGGTTGAAAGCCGCTTGAGCCTATTTAAAAAATACATAGAGGATCATAGTGGATGGTATGGAATGATAGGTTCTCCATTGATTTGGTCATTCATATCGCTTGCATGTTATTACGTTATTGCAATAGCAGCTCAAGCAATTAAAATCTATTTAGGAAAAAGGTTAAATGCTTTTATGCTAGCAAAGGTTGATATAGGAAGTTTTGCTCTCAAAACTGAACTTAGTGAGGAAAAGGATAATTTAAAAAGAGTAAGAAAGGATTTAGAGACAAACCAAGTCTTACTAAATTCTTTAGCAATTGAACGAGACTCGCTAGATGAAAAATTACAATCTGTAATGAAAGAACTAAATGATAAAACCAGAAGTTTAAATTTTTCAGAAAATAATATACTTAGTAATAAAAATTTTCAAGCAAAATTTGAAGAGGTTATTTTATTTTTATTATCTCAGTATGCCGACATTAAGCAAGAACACATTAGGCGTCAGGAATTTCATTCTAATTATTTTAAAGTTTTAAATGGTAGTTGGTCAATACATAAAAACCTATTGTTTTCAAGAAACTCTGGAAATACCCAAAATTTAAAATTTAATAATGAAAAAGTACTTCAATTAAGTGATGATAATTATGGAGATATTTTTGATTTTAGATTCGATAAACAGTATCATATCTTAAATTTCACAATTCATATAAATAAAGATTCAAATCCACTTAATCAAAAAAAGGAAAAATATGTTCTAATACAAATAAACGTAGATGAGTTTATTGGTTTCTGCGATATGCAATTTAGTCATTTGAAGAGACATGACTAATAACACAAAAGCCCTAATATAATTTCTATCAGGGCTTTTTAAATTGTGAATTATTTTTTTGAGAGTAACAAACCAGTGCAGTTTTTCTACTTTCACCAGTGAAATTGATAGCATTACAGGTTATTTTTTTGTAATTTTTTTATTTTGTTCGCCCAAACAACAAATAATTGTATTAACCCTATTCGACCTATTATCGTTTGATAAAACAACATTAAACTACTGCTATCAATTAGGGTAAACCCTAATTGATAGACTCGCAAAATTACTATTACTTTAAAAAGCATAACAAATTTAATTTATTAGTATTTTGCCCCTTCTCCAAAAGATAAAGATGTATTACGACCCACTTGGCAGAGTGGTAAAAACTATAAATGCAGACAATAGTGAGCAGCGTGTGGTTTATGGTGTA
>JAUYSA010000224.1 GCA_030696545.1 Hyphomonadaceae bacterium | reverse complement strand
CGAACGAGGGCAGATCGACGATCACGTCAGGTTTTCCGAGGTAGGTGGGCCATTCCGGCGCCACGCCGGCCTTGGTTTTCAGGAAGTCCTCGCCTGTGCCGCGCGGTGCGCCAGCCTCGATCCAGTGGATGAGCGTCTTGGTTTGCGCCGCTGTCATGCCCTGATCGTTCTGGAAGTGGCCGATATGCGGATCGGCGAAGTAGGGAGGCATGCGTTCAGCACGCACTGACTCACGGATCATCGGGGCCATCGTCTTCACGACGTCATAGCTATCCATCGCGAAGGGGGCGATGCCGCCTTTCTGGTGGCAGGTAACGCACTTATCCTGAAGGATCGGCGTGACGTCTTTCGAGTAGGAAATGTTCTTGAACTCGGCCGACTTGGCGCGTTCCGGGAAGGCGATTGTTGCGCCCGACTTCACTTCGACGCGGGCGTTGGCGACGGCCTTGCCGGCAACCACCGAGTCGATCGCTGCGGCGGTTTGCGTCAGCGGACCGTGATAGGCGATCTTGAAGCCATTCTTGGGATCGACCACGAAGATCTCGCCTTCGCGCTGCACGCCCAGCGACTCGCCGACGAGTTGCAGTTCGTCCACCAGGATCGGGATGTCTAAGTTCTGGGCTTTGGCTTCGGAGGCTGCGGCATCGCGCGAGTCCTTCGAGTTGATCATGTAGAAGAGAACGCCCTGATCCTTGTAGGCGGCCTTGAGTGTCTCAAGTTCGGCAGCCGCCTTGCGCGACACGTCCGAGCCATTGATCTGGCTCATCAGGACGATGGCCTTGGCGTCCTTGAAGTAATGAAGCTCGTGCGCCAGCCTTGTGTGGTCGGTCAGCTGGAAGTTGTCGGCCCGCTCCGGCACCGAAACCGTGATCGAGGGGGCGGGGGCGGCAATGGCGGAGACGCCAATCACCGTTGCGACGCCGACGATGGCAAGCGCCATCGTGGAAGCCAGCAGGACACGTTTCATCAAATATCTCCCGGGAGGTTCTTCAGACCTGTAATCGCCGTTACTACCCGTTTTCTGGCTAACTTTCAACGGCAGGGACGCTGGTCCAAGCGCTGGTTTGCGGGCCGGGAGATAACGATTGTGCTACCTGACGCTCAGGCAAGCCGCTGCGGCGGCGATCCGGCGATCCGATAGACCGAAGCCAGCAGCTCTGGCGTCAGAACGGACCGGGGTGGTCCATCCGCAACAATACTGCCCGAGTTCATCACGATCAGCCGGTCCATGAAGCGCTCTGCCAGGGCAAGGTCATGCATCACGGCCAGAACCCCGGCGCCAGAGCGGGCCCGGTCGCGCAGGATCTCCATGACATGCAGCTGATGATACGGGTCCAGCGCTGCCGTCGGCTCATCGACCAGCAGCAGGGGCGCCTCCACCGCCAGGGCGCGGGCAAGGAGGATGCGGGTGCGTTCGCCACCTGAAAGCACAGCGACGGGTCTGTCGCGCAGCTCGTGGCCGTCCACCGCGTCGAGCGCGCGGTTCACGGCCGCGCGGTCTTCGGACGAAGCGCTGCCGAACGTTGCCTGATGTGGATATCGTCCCAGCATTACGATGTCATAGGCCGGGAGGCGCCATTCCACACGCCGCTCTTGCGGCAGGAAAGCGACGTAACGCGCGCGCTCACGCGCGGGCAGAGAGAGGAATGCCTTGCTGTCGAGCAGCACTTCGCCTGCGCTCGTATCGCGAATGCCGAGCATGGCGCGGAGCAGTGTAGATTTTCCCGCGCCGTTCGGGCCGATGAGACCTACAAGCTCGCCGCCAGAAAGATGAAGCGAGGCGCCCGACACCAGCTCGCGTTCACGGATCTCTACGCTGATACCTTTGCCTTCGAGCTTCACGACTCGAGCTCCGTGCGAGCGCGGAAGATGAGCCACAGGAAAAACGGTGCGCCGATAAGCGCGGTAAGAACGCCAAGCTTGAGTTCGGAGCCAAACATTACAACGCGGACCAGGATGTCAGCCGCCAGCAGCAGCGCGCCCCCGCCCAGGGCGCTGGCAAGCAGCAAGCGGCTTGGCGTGTGGCCGACCAGCGGCCGCAGGATGTGCGGAACGACGAGTCCAATAAAACCGATGCCGCCGGTGACTGCCGTGCCAGCGCCGACGCTGATCGCCGTGCCTGTGATGACAAGCGTGCGCGTGCGGGCAAGATTGACGCCCAATCCGGCCGCCGCCTCTTCGCCAAGGCTCAGTGCATCGAGTGAGCGGGCAGAGGCGGCCAGTATGAGCCAGCCCAAAGCCATCAACGGCCCCGCGAGCAACAGATGGTCCATGCTGCGATCGGTGACGGACCCCATCAGCCAGAACATGATTTCGGCGGCAGCGTATGGGTTGGGCGAGAGGTTGAGGGCAAGCGACATAAGCGCCGCGCAGAGGCTTGAAACAGCAACGCCTGCAAGAACGAGCGTCAGCACGCCGCCACGGCGCGCGAGCCCATGCAGAAGCAGCGCGCACAGCAACGCACCCAGGATGCCCATCAGCGGAAGGGCAAGCGGAATTGCGGTCGATAAGCCGGTATAAAGCGCCAGCACAGCTCCTAGCGAAGCGGCTGGCGAAACGCCTACGATGCCGGGATCAGCAAGCGGATTGCGCAGAAAGCCCTGAAGGGCGGCCCCCGCCAGCCCGAGCGTCATGCCGACGAGCAAGGCCAGCGCGGTGCGGGGCAGGCGCACCTCGCGCATGATCATCCATGCCACGTCGGCCTTTTCATGCGCCATCATGTCAAACAGTTCGAATGTCCCTGCGGTCGCGGGCCCAACGATCATCGACAGGAATGCCAAGGCCACAACAAAGACGGCGAGGCCTGCGATCAACAGCGGATAAGGAACGGGCGGCTTCATCCGTTGGTCTTCCGGGCCGCGACAAGAATTTCCACCGCGCCGAGGAGGCTGGGCGCGCCGCACGTCGTATAGCGTTCGGGAATGGAGACTTGCGGCGTGTTCTCGACAATCGCGCGCAGCGCGGGATGACGAAGCGCCATCGTCGACATGGAGGGCGGGCTGGTCCACGGCGTCGCGGTGGATATCAGGGCGGGCCGTGTCGACAGGATTTCCTCAAGCGGCACGTTGCGGAAGCCGCTGAAGCCAAGCGCCTGGCCGAGTGTGCGATAACCGCTCGCGTTCACTACGTGCGTGTAAAGCGTGTTTTCTCCGGCGATGAAATTGTTGACGCCGACATCGGCAAACACGGGCTTTTCACCCGGCGGTATCTGCGCCTGGAGCGCCGTGAGCCGGTTGTCGAAATCCGCGATGATTGTTTCTGCACGGGCTGCCTCGCCAACGGCTTCCCCCAGCTTGCGGATGTTGGCGCGCATGTCGTCGAGCGTACTTTCCGGATCGAAGACGATAATCTTGTAGCCTATTTTGCGGAGCAGGTTGACTGCCGTTGCAGAGGTAAACCTGCCGGCCAGGATGAGGTCGGGTTCCTGCATCAAGACCTCTTCCGCAAGGCCATGATTGACCTTCAGCTTCGAGGCGACCGCATCAAGTCCGAGCGGTGCATTGATGGGCTGTTGCGAAAGATAAGTGATCGAGGCGATG
This sequence comes from Hyphomonadaceae bacterium, assembly GCA_030696545.1. Lineage (GTDB taxonomy): Bacteria > Pseudomonadota > Alphaproteobacteria > Caulobacterales > Hyphomonadaceae > UBA7672. The sequence continues at coordinate 613 of JAUYSA010000224.1, read as the reverse complement.
CGAGAAGGATCGACGATCCGCATCAGCAGTTCGTCCGTGCAAAGGTTCATCGACACGATCCGCTGCGGCCGCGCTTGTGCGTCCGCAGCGGATGTAAAGAGTGCAGACAGGCAAGTCATCAGCGCGGCCACATGAAGCCGTCGGATAGGTCGCCGACTCATGTGGCGCGCCGATCGCATCACTTTTTTTCCTCGCGAAACCGGACGCCGAGATAGAAGGCGTGCGGCGTCGCCCGGAAGCCGATCACTTCCTGATAGTCCTCATCGGTCAGGTTTTCCACGCGTCCATAGAGTTCTATCGTGTCATTGACCTGCCACGAGGCGCCAAGCCGCACGAGCGTATAGGGGGCAACCGGGGTTCGCATGAACGTTGCGAAATCGGTGTCGGTCATGTCTCCATTGTAGGTGACGCCGAGATTGAGTTGCACGGGGCCGCCTCCGATGCGCCAGTTAGCGTCGATTGCGCCTTGTTGTTCCGGCCGCCGAATCTCGATGCCAGCGGGCTCGGTGGCGTCCAGGTCTGTGTAGGAGCCGACGATGTCGATATCGTCAGTGGGGTGTATGCTGAAGCTGGCTTCCAAGCCGGAACGCTTGGAGTTCGTGGTGCGATTTGC
>JAUYSA010000202.1 GCA_030696545.1 Hyphomonadaceae bacterium | reverse complement strand
AGCGCGATCCCGATCAGCGGCCGGCGCACGATCTGGTCCGGAGGAACTTCTTCGTCGAGAAGCCCAACGAGCTGTGGGTCGCCGACATCACCTTCGTGCCCACGCTCGCCGGCTTCCTGTTCCTGGCGGTCGTGCTGGACGCATGGTCCAGGCGCATCGTCGGCTGGGCTTTCTCCGCCGATCTCAAGACCCGTGTCGTGCTCGACGCGCTCGACATGGCGCTCGCCGCACGCAAGCCCGAGAACGTCATCCACCATAGCGATCAAGGCTCGCAATATACCTCGCTGGCTTTCGGCAACCGCTGCAAGGACGCCGGCGTCAGGCCCTCGACCGGCTCCGTCGGCGACGCCTACGACAATGCCATGTGCGAGAGCTTCTTCGCGACGCTGGAATGCGAGTTGCTCGACCGAAACCGCTTTCGCTCGCACAGCGAGGCGCGGATGGCCGTCTTCCACTTCATCGAAGGCTTCTACAATCCGTCACGCCGCCATTCGGCGCTTGGATACCTCTCGCCCATCGAATACGAAAGGAAGCATCACGAGCTGACATGACCCGCCCAAGCCGTGAACAGTCCACGGAAACGGGTCAACTCCAACTCCAAACCTCGGAAGGAAGTCCTTCGGATGTCTTTGGCATTCGTGCTGGCGTTTGGGTCACTACTGCTCTTCACGAAGTGGCGGCACGGACAGCTCCCGACGCTTTGGTTCTGGTAAATCGCCGCGTCCGCACCGGGTCGAAACCAGCCCCGAGCCACGTTCACCTCGCAACGTCAGGTTCCTGGCAAGGCCCGAACGGCAGCTATATGGCGCATCTCGCCCGGAACAGCGCGCTTCAATAGCCAATTCGAGTGGCATCACACCGCGCTGGGCTAGCCGATTGAGAACAGCTTCGTCGAGAGCCTGAATGTGCGCGTCAGAAACCGTCGTGCATCGTCCGTCAGGCGGCGATCGCGTCCTGGGCTGCGGGAACAATGGCCGATAGGTCGAGCAGGCCAATGATGTCGTCGCCTTGGATGATCATCGCGTGGAGCAACTCTTCGGCGCACCCGGTGCACGGGGGTGGCGCGTTGAACTGCTCGGGCGTCACGTTGATGATGTCGGAAACACCATCAGCAAGGAAGCCGGCGGACTGGCCGGCGTACTCGATGACGATGACGACGCCACTGGCCGTATCGCCCGACAAGAATCCAAGCATGGCTTGCAGGTCGAAGACGGGCACGACCAGACCTCGTAGGTTGATCACGCCGAGCATGAACTGAGACCCGTGAGGCAGCTCGGTTACTGGCTGCCAGCCTCGGATTTCGCGGACATTTGCAACGTCAACGCCGAATTTGCGGCCGCCCAACGAAAACAGCACTAACTGCTGGACTGAGACCTGTCGGGCAGTGGTGTCAGAACGACGATCCATGGATGCACTCCTTTCGACTTGGGCGATCAGAATTCCGACCAGCCGACATCGCTGCGGGCATTGGCAACCTTGCGGGGCGCAGGGCGGGCACTGAACGCCGCCTGGGCGACCTCTTGCAGTTGACGAGGACCAGCGGCCGCCGCGACGGCCACAGGCAACTTGGCGACCGGCTCCATCCTGGTCCGGAATTGTCCCATGAGTTCATCGAGCCGCTTGATCTGCACGTCGAGGGTCGTGGCAGATGCGGCGCTTTGCTCGGCCAGCGCTGCGTTCTGCTGGGTAATGCCATCCATGTGGCTGACGGTCTGGGCCATCTCGTCGATGCCGTTGGCCTGCTCACCCGAGGCGGCGGAGATCTCCTTGACGGTCAGAGAGACCCGGTTTGAAGCCTCGACGATTTCCCGCAATGTCTCTCCAGCATTCCGAACCAACTTGACGCCGCTGGAGACCTGCTCGTCGGACGAGGCAATCAGAGCCGTAATGTCCTTGGCAGCGTCGGCCGACCGCTGCGCCAGTGTTCGCACCTCGGCTGCAACCACGGCAAACCCTCGACCGGCATCGCCTGCACGAGCGGCCTCGACGGCTGCGTTCAACGCCAGAAGATTAGTCTGGAAGGCGATGCCATCGATCACCGTGGTGATTTCGGAGATCTTTTTCGACGCGCCTTCGATCCGTTCCATGGCGGCGATGGCATCCTGCACGATCATTCCGCCTGATTGCGCGACGCGTGAGGCTTCATCAGCGAGGGTGACAGACTGGCTGGATGACTGGGATGCAGCCTTCACGGAAGCCGCGAGTTGCTCAGTGGTGGCCGCTGTCTCTTCCAGGGCTGAGGCCTGTTGCTCGGTACGCTGAGACAGATCCTCGGCGCCGGCATTGATCTCTTTCGATGAGACGGCGATCTGTGTGGAAGTGGCCTTGATTGTGCCGATCATGCCCTCGAGGCGGTCCATTGCGCAATTGAACTGCTCGGCAATGGTGGCGTACTCGACGGGGATATCATTGGGCATTCGATGGGTTAGATCGCCATCTGCCAGGGCCGACATGGCGGTCGTGACATGCGCAACCGCCTTCTCGCGCTCGTCGGATTTCACCTGCTCGACGCGCTTGGCTTCGGCTTCAAGCCTTAGGCGTGCAGCTTCCGAGGCTTCGAGGTAAACCGAGATCGCGTAATCCATGTCGACGAGTGCAGCCTTGACGATCGCGCTCACCTCGGCTGATCGGTCATCGGCGCCTGGCATGACGCTGCCGAGCATGTTCTTCGGCCAGTTCGCCTTCAGGACATGGGAGAGCACTTTCTCGAGGATCAAGGCGTAGCCGCCGATGTACCAGCGCGGCTCCAGCCCGATGCGGGCATGGACTTCACCGACTTTGGTGACGGCGGCAACGAAGTTCTCATCGAACTCGCCTTTGGCGATCCGGTCCCAGTGGCTTGTCTGGCGCGCTGTCGCTCCGTCGATGTGGGACTGGCTACTGAAGAACTTGGCTGTCTCAGGGTTACCTTTTAGCTGGCTGTAAAACGCTGCCAGGGCGTCAGGAAGGGCTTCCCGGATCTGTGGCTCGACTGATTTGATGCGCGTTCGGGCAGGTGCATCGAGCTTCATGAATTTGAGGCGTTGGTCGAGTGCGTTTGCCTGGCTCATGGCCACATGACCTTCAGGTTTTGGAACATTCTCGGAACTCTCGATCCATAAATTCGCAAGGTAGGAACGGCGGCGATGGCCCGCTCAATCGTAACTGTGAGATCAGCAAGCCCGATCAGCCGATCAGAGGGCATCAAACAATCCTGCAGGCACTTGAGTAAGATCTAATTGAAAGCGCAGAAGGTTAATAATTTGTATTCGATGTAAATCTTCTGAATTTCAATTGATTTGCGTCAACACTAAATTTGATTCACGTCAAGTGATGGCTTGATCGATATCAATTTTATCGCATGAACTGCCGAACGGGGATCTGTTCATCAAGCCTTGGCGCCTGGTGCCAGGAGCGCCGTGAAGTGGGCGGCTGATGAGGTCTTGCCGCGTTCCCGTCGACCACGGCGGCTCGACCCGCCAAGGCTCACCGTCGGACCCTCGGTCCGGCGGGGACGCGACACGGACTTTGTTCGGGCCTCCTGCGGACGGGCTGCGGACATGCGACACCGGCCCAAAAAGCAAAGCCCCTGGCCTGCTCGCCAGGGGCTCGATGGTGCGTCATCGCAGGTGCTCAGCGGCAGATGGTCTTGTAGCCGACGATGATGGTCTCGCCGGAG
>JAUYSA010000169.1 GCA_030696545.1 Hyphomonadaceae bacterium | reverse complement strand
TATCTTCGCAATCGTCTCCACGACCAGCATCCCAACCTGCCTCCGGCAAAACCGGAGGCACACTGAACCCCATCGTCACCGGGGTCCCGATTGGACGCCTATAACCCCGAAAACGGGGTCCTTATTCCACGCCTGTTCACATGCAGGTGCTGGCCTACAACCTGAAGCGAATGATGGCCCTCTTCGGCATCCGCCCGCTGATCCGGGCCATGGCCGCCTGATCGGCCCGGCATGGCCGACGCGCCAACCCGACGCTTGAGCGTCACGGCGTTTTTACACAGCCTCGGCCTGTTTCTGTCGTTGCGCACGCTACGTCGTTCGCCTTAGGCCAACGCCCGAGGGCATGGCACGATGCCTCGCGTCCAAGGGACGAAAAACCGACCAACTTGGCGTCTACATCTGTCGGCGCCGTCAGAGCGTATTGAACGCAGCCGATTTAGACATCGCCACTTTCTCCTTAGGGCCTTGCTCAAGCCGCCACCGCATTTCATGCTCAGGCGCGCCTTGGGCTCGTTTATCCAGGTTGATTCGACCTCTGGGTGAGTGGATGGTGCCCTTGGGGTTCCCGGGATTTACGATTCCATTTGCTAACTAGGCGTCCCCGTCACGGCGCGAAGAGCCCGGATCGTCCTGTTAGCGTGACGATGAGCCCCATTACGAAAATGAAAAGCACAATGCCAAGGCCGATCCAGCCGGAAAATGAGCCTGAGCCGCGGTCGTTCTTCATGCCGTCGCCACGCCGGATTCGGGCGAATGCTCGGTGGATCGGTCAGCACGCGCCAAGAGTTCGGTGCGCTCCTCGCGGCGCGTAGTCGGCATTTCGCCAACAGCTAAGACCCATTCCGTCCCCGAGGCCAAGCACAATCGAATCATACCGCCACCCGTCGCCCTCCAACGGGAAGCTCCGGGCCTGGGCGATCGAGGAACGCCAACACTGCCTCCACGAACACATCGTTCTTGTCGCCCGCTACCATGTGTCCGGCGTTCTCCACGTCCGTGAACTTTGCGTGTGGAACCAGAGTCAGGAACTCTTGGACATCGTCCTGCGAGACAAGTTCGCTCATGCGCCCACGTATCAAGTGCACGGGAATGCGGAGAGAGCTTACGCTTGCCGCAAAACTATCCATCGAACGTCCGTCGCGACCGTGCATGACGCTGGTTACGAAGAGCGGATCCCAGCGCCATCGGTATCGTCCATCTGCATCCTGGCGCAGGTTCTTGCTGAGACCGGTTAGGTCTTTGGAGCGTGCGCGGTTGGGCAGGTAGCGGGCTATCACATCGGCAGCTTCTTCCAGGCTGGCAAAGCCGCTTTCGACATGCTCGGACATGAACCCCATGATCTTGGCCACGCCAGCGGGATTCATGCGCGGCGTGATATCGACTAGCGTCAGCGAGGAGAAAGTTTCGGGCGCGACTAGCGTCTCGACCACCATACCCGCGATCCCGCCGAGCGAAGCGCCGACAACGGCTGGTTTGTCGCCAAGCTGCGCTGCAACCGCAACGAGATCGGCCGCAAACCGCTCCATGCGATAGTCACCAGTCGGCGATCTCGCGCTGTCGCCATGCCCGCGGAGATCGAGCGCGACGGCGCGCCAGCCTGCTGCTGCGAGGCTTGTGCCCGTCTTGGCCCAGGCATGACGCGTCTGCCCGCCGCCATGAGCCAGCAGGACCGTCCCACGGTCAGATGCGCCATAACAGTCAGCGACAAGCGCGACACCCTCGTCGCCGAGGAAAGTTCTCAATTCGAGATCAGCCATGCATCAAACTCTTCAGTCCTTCGGCTTGAGCGCCCGCGCAGCGTGGTGCTAGAGGGCTTCAGTCAGTGTGCGGCAAGCCGGAACATTCTGCGATCACGCACGAGGCGCCGTTTATCTGAGTAGGCCCTGGACCTCCTTTAGAGGTCTTTCGGCAGCGGCGAGGCTTGCGGTTTCGATCGGCGATAAAGGGGGTCCACGGCGTGACGTTCGCCGCACGAAAATCGCAGGCCCCAAGCCGGGCGGACATAGCGACGAGGTCATCGCAATCGTCGATCATCCTTGAGAGCAACGCGCTGATCGGAGAGATGTCGCTAGCTTCCACGAGACGATCAACGATTGGAGGACGCGTCTCCGCCAGCCCGGTACGTACGTCACCGATGCGGGCCGTGATCCGCGCTGTCAGCTGGGGCCTTGCCTGGCAAGTTCGTCGCAGCACTGTAACCACTCCTCGGTGTTCTTGCCTCTAGTGAGCGCCAGAAGCGCTCGGATTGTGCGGGCACCTACGGTTTGGCCGCGCCTGGTGTTCCTGCAGCTACATCAACATGTACGGGCCTCAGCGCATCCGGCGAAAACGCAGTCGCGCTGGAAAGTCTGACAATTGCGCGCAGGCGGCGCGCCGTTGCGCGCACAAAGCTGAGGCGCGCAAGGCTGGCCTGCCGCTGGGCGGTGAGCACATCAAGAAGACGGCCACCGCCCAATTCGTAGTTGCGTCGTTCAAGGCGCAGCGCCTCTTCCGCAAGGTCGCGAGCGTTCTGTTGCAGCGCCAGTTCAGTCTCGGCCGATTCCAGAGACGCCATGGCGTCGGCAACCTCTCCAAAAGCCCGGAGAACCGTCGCACGGTAGCGCGCGTCGGCGCGGCGCGCCTCGGCTTCGGCGCGCTGGACATCGGCCTTAAGGGCGCCATTGCGAAACAGCGGCAGGCTGAGCTGCGGACCAAAACTCCAACCGGACGATGAATAGGAAAAGAGGTCCTCTGGCTGGAGGGTCGTTTGGGTCAGACGGGCGGACAGGCGTATCTGCGGGTAGAGATTGGCCGTGCGAACCCCGATCTCTGCGGTCGCCGCATGAAGTACTGCCTCGGCTGCAAGGATATCCGGACGCCCGTGAATCAATTCGGACGGAATCGCGACAGGGATCTGCGCAGGCGGTGACATGCTGCCGAGGTTGAAGGTGGCCCATGCGGATTCACCGGGCGCCTTACCCGCTAGAATCGCCAGCGCGAGCTGGGCAAGTGTAAGGCGTTCGCGTAGGGCAGGCAGAATAGCCTCGTCTTGGGCGAGCTGCGCTTGTGCACGAATGCGATCGATCTCGCCGCCTGCGCCTGCCGCAATGGATCGCTCGACAAGACGCAATGTCGCCTGGCCATCAGCGACAATCAGTTCGGCTGCGGCGACCTCCGCACTCGCAGCTGCGATCTCAATGGCTTTGCTGGCGACCTCGGAGGCCAGGGTCAGGCGCGCGGCCTCTCGCCGGAAAGCTTCGGCCTCAACGCGAGCATTGACCGCCTCCTGCTCGCGAGCGGCGCCACCAAAGAGGTCGAGATCATAACTGACCCCGACACCTGTGGTGTAACGCGACAACGTCCTGCTCGGGAATCCGCTGAAGCCAAAGGATGTAGCGTTGATGCGTCCGCGCTCGAATCCGGCCTGTCCATCAACCGAGACGCCCGACCCGCCATAGACCATGTCCCGAGTCGCAAGAGCAGCATCCAGTGCTGCATCGGCCTCCGCTAGAGTTGGGCTTTTCAAAAGAGCTTCGATCACGATCGCATCGAGGCCGGGAACGCCCAGCCTGGACCACCAATCGCCTGGCAAGGCGTGGCCAAGAGCAACGCCATCCGAACTCTGCTTTTCGCCTGCAAGCAGATACCCCGCAGGGGCAGTTATCTGCGGGCGCACGAAATCGGGCCCGACGACCGCGCAAGCCCCCAGGGGCGCGAACGCCAGCGCAACTACAGAGACGCGGGGGAGTCTAGTCCATGACATGCGTGGTTTCCTTGGCGGCCGGAGCATTCTTCGGACGCTTCATCAGCAGAACGAGGGGAAGCGCCGCCAGCGTCAGCAGCATGGCGAGGTAGAAATCGCTGACATAGGAGACCATCGCTGCCTGGCGCGCGACTTCTGGAGCCCATGCGCTGAGCGCCTCCATCCCCTGGGTTGCGAGCGGGAGATTCGGGTTGTCGGGTCGAATGTTCTGGATCAGGTCGGAATATGACGTCTGCATATTGTTTACGAACAGCGCCTGCATCACGGAGATGCCGACCGCGGACCCGTTGCTTCTCACCAGTGTGAAGATCGCCGAACCGTCAGTCCGCATGGATGCCGGAAGGGTTGCGAACGCCAGCGTGTTGGACGGCACGAAGATGAAGCCAAGTCCGAAGCCCTGGATTACGCCCGAAACGATCACCAGCGTCGAATCCATCTCGAGATTGAAAAGCGTCATCTGCCAGAGCGCGACGGCGTTTACGATGAAGCCAAACGCTAGAAGCGCGCGGGGATCAAAACGGCTCATCGCGCGGCCGACGACGATCATGCTGATGAACATGCCGATACCACGCGGCATGGTGACAACCCCCGCTGTGATCACGGGATAACCAAGCAGGTTCTGCATAAGGGGGGGCAACAGGGCCAATGTTGCAAACATCAGAACGCCGGTGAGGAACCCAACGAGACAGCCGGTCAGGAAGTTCCTGTTGCCCAGAAGTGTTCGGTCGAAGAAGGGCTTCGGCGCTGTCAGTGTGTGGAAGATGAACATGTAGAGGCCACTGGCTGCAAGGATGGCATAGAGCTGGATCTCCAGTGACTGGAACCAATCTTCGCCGGGCCCCCGATCGAACATGAGCTGAAGCGTAACGATGAAGACAGCGAGCGATCCGAATCCCATGAAATCAAATGCGCGCTGATCGGTTGGCCGCTGTTCGGGAAGAAATGTCATCACGCCCAGGAATGCGAGCACACCGACCGGTAGGTTTACCAGGAAGACCCACCGCCAGTTCAGCGTTTCGGTCAGCCAGCCTCCGAGGAAGGGACCGAGAATCGGACCGAGCACGACTCCGGCCCCGAAGATGGACATTGCCTGGGCGTGTTTTTCGGGTGGATTGATGTCGAACAGGATCGTCTGAGACAGCGGGACGAACGCCGCCCCGGCCAGTCCCTGTATCACGCGAAATAGGATCATCTGCTCGAGATTGAGAGCGAGGCCACATGCTGCCGATGCGGTTGTGAAACTGGCGATCGAGATGAGCAGCAGACGCTTGCGGCCGATCCTGTCCGCGACCCATCCGACAAGAGGAGTTGCGAGCGCCTGCGCCACGATGAACGAGGTCAGCACCCAGGTGATCTGGTCGCTGCCGGCCGACAGTCCGCCCTGCATGTGTGGCAAGGCAACGTTCGCAATCGTCCCGTCGATCGCGTACATGGTGGTTGCGAGCATGATCGAGACGGTGATCGGCCCGCGCGCAATGCCACCAGACCGGACGGCGGTCGCCATCCCTCAGCGACCCGAAGCGTCGGATGATTGCGTGTCGACCTGGACGTGAGCGCTAAGCCCAGCGGTGAGCCGCACGCTTTCCGGCGGATCGACGAGTTCGAACCTCACGGGAACACGCTGGACGACCTTGACCCAGTTGCCCGTCGCGTTCTGTGCAGGCAGTGTGGCAAAAACCGCGCCGGTTCCAGGGCTGAAACTCTTCACGCGCGCATGAAGCTCCATGTCGCCGAGAGCATCGATCTTCACCGTGGCGGTCTGGCCTTCTCTCATGTGCGCGATCTGGCTTTCCTTGAAGTTCGCTTCGATCCAAGGGGAACCCGACACCAGCCAGAACAGGGTTTGGCCGGCGTTGACGAACGTCCCCACCTGCACCTGTTCGACTTTAGTCACTGTGCCTGACTCAGGCGCGATGACCTCGGTGTAGGACAACGTCAGCCTTGCGCGCTCAAGGCGCGCCGCAGCCTCTGTCACGGCCGGGTGATCATCGACCGATACCGACGGATCGCCACCGAGACTGGCGAGCGCCGCCGAAGCGGCCTGCCGGGCGGCCGAAAGGTCGGCGTGCGCCTGTTGCACGGCATGCTCAGCGGACTCCACCTGTTGCTTCGATGCGATGCCTTCAGCGCCCAGTTCCCTGGTCCGTGTAAGTTCGCTCTGGGCGTACTGCAGTCGTTCCTGTGCCGCCGATACCCCGAGGAGTTTCCCGCGATATTCTGCCTGCAGCCCGCTGACCCGGGCTTTGGCCGATGCTAGCGCCGCTTCATTCTGTGCGAGGTCGGCCTGCGGGTTAGCCTTGTCGAGCGTGAACAACACGTCTCCAGCTTTGACCCTCTGGTTCTCGCCGACATGAATCTTGACGATACGCCCTGTTACGCTGGTGCTGATGGCAACCCGGGCGGCCTGGACATAGGCATTGTCGGTTTCCTGATAACGCCCGCCCGTCACTGCCGACCACCCGAACCAGCCCAGGGCTGCAAGTGGGACGCCCAGCATCAGGATGTTGCGGACGAGCTTCCGCCGCGACTTGCGGAGCGGAATGGCCGCCACCCCTGTCTGGCTCACAGCCTCTGACGACCCGTCCATCACACGTCTTCCTCTTGTGGAGCTTTGTCGGTACGCACCTGTTGCAGATGCTGCCGAAGTTGCAGCAGAATCTCTTGCAGTTTCGCGATCTGGACTTCCGAGAGCCCGGCGAAGCACCGGCTCTGAATTTCCGTTGCGGCCGCACGAAACGCGGGCAGATTCTTGCGGCATTCCACGCTCAGGTGAATGCGCCAGGCTCGCCGGTCATTTGAGTCTTTGCGACGCTCGACCCAACCATCCCGCTCCAGGCGATCGATCATCTCTCCCATTGCGACGCGGCTTATCTCCACCGTCCGGGCCAGCTGCGCCTGCGTTTGTCCGTCCTCCCGAGCGAGGTATGCAAGCGCTCGCCAGGACGCCTCGGTCAGTCCCCGGCCGCTCATCTCGACCTCGAAGATTGAGCGGAGCTGCCGCGTCACCTCGGCGAGCAGAAAGCCGGTGTCCGTGACGATCGGGGATTCCTTCAACACGATATCCAAAATCCAGTGCGCAGTGTCGCGGTCAGCCCCGATAGGCCCCCCCTACAAGTACTAAGCTACCTTACAATAATGAGATTAACAAGAAGTCAGCGCGTCTGGCCGGACGGGCCGCCCTGTTGCAGCGCCAAGCACGACCGTCCGCGCAAAGAAGGTCTCAAGACCTACTTTTCGTTGTTGGTCGGCCAGCTGAATCGGCAGTTGACCAGGGGCCAGCACCCAGCACCTCTAGGAGCGCCCGGGATAACATCATGCGTCGGCCGCAGCCCGGGCGTGGCGCCGGTTGAGGCGCTGCATCGACAGCCGGTTCCGTGAGCTCGGGGTTACAGAGATTGTGACTTAATGTCTGCGGCGGGCATCATCCGTATGCGCACAACATCTATCAAGCCGGGTAACGAAAACGATTCCGCCGAACAAATGGTCGCCGAACCCCGCGAAGACCAGGCGCTGATCCAGAAAACGCTGCAGGCTGCGCTAGAGGCGGCGCAGACGGAAAGCGACGAGGTGGTGGCGGGCTTCATGATTGAACGCCTCACGGTGCATCGCAAGGCGGCATGGATGCTTAAGAGCAGCATCTGAATCCAGATCTCTGTCAGCTGCGTCGAGCGATTGAGACGACGGCGGACCAGCGGAAGCGAGTGCTGACCGAACCGGGGCGTGGGGTATCGATTGGTCCGGCCATAGGTGGGTGAAGCGCAGCATTGCGGCGTTCGTAGCGACTCGTGAGATGTGGCGATGGTCGACGAGTCGGCTGGGGGCAGGTCGGTCAACAGCCTGATGGCATCGCCAGAGACAACTGGACTCTTCCAGAGCACAGTCGCTGCATTGCGCGGTGGCCGCGTCGCGCGACCGTCCCACGATCCTGTCGCGATGCTGCGCAGATCGCAGTCCCTGATGCCCGGGATCCAGCTGACCTACGCTTGCGATGCCGTCAGTCGACCGCTGCGATCACGTTTGCTTGTCACGCCCATCACGCGTCCGGCGCATGCCCGCTCAAGGGGCCGAGGCTTCGCGCTACGCGCTGCAGGCCGCACCAACCCCTTGCGCGGTCACCGCTGCGCTTGCTTTCCGGCCGCTTGCCTGGGGCGTCGCAAACGCGACCCCGGCGGGGCTGATCCCGCGGGATCACAAGGAAGAGCATCATGGATCGCGCATCATTCGAACTCATCGGCAATGTCGGCA
>JAUYSA010000460.1 GCA_030696545.1 Hyphomonadaceae bacterium | reverse complement strand
TGGCCAAGAACCCGGAAGTCGGTCAGGGCATCAAGACGATGCTCCCGATGCTCATCGCCGAAGAACTCGACGCCGACTGGTCCAAGGTCGTCATCGAACAGGCCGATGCGGATCAGGCCAAGTACGGCAACCAGATCGCCGGCGGCTCCTTCGCCACGCCGAACCATTGGGTCCCGCAGCGCCAGGTCGGCGCCGCCACCCGTCTCATGCTGATGCAGGCCGCCGCCGCCCGCCTCGCCGTCTCGATCGACGAACTGTCGACCGAACCGTCGATGGTCGTCCACACCGCGACCGGCAAGAAGATCGCCTATGGCGACCTCGTGGCTGACGCCGCGAAGCTGACCGCACCCGATCCGGCCACGCTGAAGATGAAGGATCCGAAGAACTACCGGATCATCGGCAAGGACATGCGCAACTGGGATTCGCCGAAGATCGTTCGCGGCGAGCCCATCTTCGGCATCGACACTGTCGTGCCGGGCATGAAGTACGCCTTCTTCGAGAAGTGCCCCGTGTTCGGCGGCAAGGTCATCTCGGCCAACACGGCTGAGATCAAGGCCCTCCCCGGCATCGTGGACTGCTTCGTCGTCAAGGCTGGCGGCCCGATCCCCACCAAGATGGGCCTGCTCGATGGAGTCGCCATCGTGGCGGACGACTGGTGGACGGCCAAGGAAGCCGGCAAGAAGCTGAAGGTCGAGTGGGACGAAGGCGTGTCGAAAGACGAGTCGACCGTCTCCTACGACAAGCAGGCGGCCGAACTCGCCAAGAAAGCCCCGATGTCTAGCCTCTCCAAGGTGGGCGACGCGGCTGCGGCGCTTAAAGGCGCGGCGAAGACCGTCGAAGCCAGCTATTCCTACCCCTTCCTCGTCCACGCCCCGCTTGAGCCGATGAACTGCACGGCCCACGCGAAAGCTGACGGCACCGTGGAAGTCTGGGCCCCGACACAGCGTCCCGACATGGGCGCCAACGGCGCCTTCAGCCTGATCGCGCAAGCGCTCGGCGTCGAAAAGGCGAAGATCACGATCCACATGATCCGCGGCGGTGGCGGCTTCGGCCGTCGTCTCGACAACGACTACGCTGTCGAAGCTGCTGCGATCTCCAAGCAGGCCGGCAACATCCCGGTCAAGCTGATCTGGACGCGTGAGCAGGACATGGGCCACGACCCGTATCGTCCGGGCGGCTACCACAACTTCAAGGCCGGCCTCGACAAGGACGGCAAGATGGTGGCCTTCACCAACCACTTCGTCTCGTTCGCGCGCCCCAACGACGCCGGCGTGATGACCGTGCTCGCCAGCGCAGCCACGCCGCCGCAGGAGTTCCCGGCCAACTACGTGCCGAACCACGCCTACGACCAGAGCCTGATGATGGGCGGCATGCCCACCGGCCCGCTCCGCGCGCCGACGTCCAACGCCGTCTGCTTCGTCCACCAGTCGTTCATCGACGAAGTGGCGATCGCTGCTGGCAAGGACCCGCTCGCCTTCCGCATCGAGTTGCTCAACATGCCGCTCCCGGCTGGCGCAACCCGCGCCGGCATGAACCCGCAACGCATGGCAGACGTCGTCCGCGTCGTCGGCGAGCGTTCGGGCTGGGCCAACCGGGCGTCGCTGCCCAAAGGCGTCGGCATGGGCACGGCATTCTACTTCTCGCACCAGGGCTACTTCGCCCAGGTCGCCAAGGTTAAGGTCGAACAGAACGGCTCATGGCGCGTCCTGAAGGTCTGGTCGGTCGGCGATGTCGGCTCCACGATCATCAACCCGATCAACGCGCACAACCAGGTGCAGGGCTCGATCGTCGACGGCATCTCCGAGATGCACCAGAAGATCACCTTCGACAAAGGCCGCACCCAGCAGCAGAACTTCTTCGACATGCCGCTGCTGCGCATGGACTACGCGCCGCAGATCGACTCGCACTTCCACATCTCCAGCAACTCCCCCACGGGCCTTGGCGAACCGGCTCTTCCGCCGGTCCTGCCCGCCGTGGCCAACGCCATCTACGCCGCCACCGGCAAGCGCATCCGCTCCCTGCCGATCGTGCAGAAGGACATCAGCTGGACCTGATCCAGCCGTCCTCGGCACATCCAAACAGCGGCCCGGAAGGAAACTTCCGGGCCGTCTGATTCTCCGGTCCAGCCAGACTGCCGTTAACGGCGCCTGCCCCTGGGTCACGGGCCAGCCCATATCGTTCCACATGCAGCCCCGCCCGATCACCGTCCGGGTTGCCGCATTTGTGACCATCGCCCCGGCCAATTCCTCAGCCTAATTCCCCCACCCGCGTTGACGCTTTTCGCCATCGCCTAGATACTGAAATAATAATTACGCCCCGTTCAAACGGGCCTCGCGGATACATTGCTTGGGAGAGCTGGAATGAAGTCTGTCCTGCTGACGACTGCCGCTGCTGTCGTTGTCGCCGCCGCCTTTGCGGCTTCAGCCATCTCTGCCCCCGCCCCGGCGCCCACCATCGCCGCCGTGCCGGAGCGTGCAGCCAACTTCCAGCTGACCGACACCAGCCGCCTCGCGCACGAGCTTCACTACTTCAAGGAAGCCCCGGCCATCGTGCTGATGAGCCAGGTCAATGGCGGCAAGACCTCCCGCGAAACCGCCGCCCAGCTCGCGAAGCTCCAGGCCGCCTACAAGGCCCAGGGCGTCCTCTTCTACGCCATCAACTCGAAGGACTCGCGCGACGCTGCGGCCGCCGAAGCCAAGGCCCAGAAGTTCGCCTTCCCCGTCCTGATGGACGAACTCCAGCTCGTGGGCGAACAGCTCGGCATCCAGCGTGAAGGCGAGATCTTCGTCGTCGCCCCGAAAGCCGGCTTCAAGGTCGCCTACCACGGCACCGTCGCCGAAACCGCCAAAGCCATCGACGCTGTCCTCGCCGGCAAGCCGGTCGCCACGCCGCGCATCGAAGTGAAAGCCGGCAACACGATCGCCTTCCCGGAACGCGCAAAGAAGGCCCAGCACGCGGCCATCTCCTACTCCACCGAAGTCGCCCCGATCATCCAGGAGAAGTGCGTCGCCTGCCACCAGGAAGGCGGCATCGCCCCCTTCGCGATGGACAGCTACGAGATCGTCAAGTCGATGGCGCCGATGATCCTCGAATCCGTGATGTCAGAGCGGATGCCCCCCTACTTCGCCGATCCGCACATCGGCACGTTCCAGAACAACCACGCCCTCTCGGCCGAACAGACCAAGAAGCTGATCCACTGGATCGACGCTGGCGCGCCGCGCGGTTCGGGCCAGGATACGCTGAAGCTCAACGCCTCGAAGGCGCCGGACTGGCCCGTCTCGCTCGGCAAGCCCGACGTGATCGTCACCCTCCCATCGTTCGACGTTCCGGCCTCGGGCACGGTCGCCTACCAGAACATGCGCGTCGACAACCCGTTCAAGGGCGATACCTGGCTGAAAGCCATCGCCATCAAGCCGGGCGAGCGCACGGTCCTGCACCACGTCACCTCGAACCACTCGCCGGATCGCGGAACCAAGCCCGCCAAGATCCCGGGCGGTTCGGTCGGCTCCTACACGCCGGGCGCTGAGCCGCAGGTCATCGCCACGGGCGCCGGCGCTCCGGTTCCTGCCGGCGGCAAGCTGTCGTTCTCGATGCACTACACGACGACCGGCAAGGCCGCGACCGACCAGACCCAGATCGGCTACTACACGCTGAAAGCCCCGCCGGAATTCATCAAGCGCTCGACCGTCATCTCCGACTTCGCGCTGAAGATTCCGAAGGGCGAAGCCCGTCACAAGGAAATCGCCTATCTCGAATTCCCGGCCGACGCGTACATCTACACGCTCTATCCCCACGCCCATTATCGCGGCTGGTCGGTCGAGTTGAAGCAGAAGACCGCGGACGGCAAGGAATCGATGCTCCTCGCCCTGCCGAAATACGACTTCAACTGGCAGCGCGACTATGATCCGATCGAGCCGATTCTGATCAAGAGGGGCACCAAGCTGATCGCGAGCTGGATCTACGACAACTCGACGAACAACAAGGCCAACCCGGATCCGAAGATCGACGTGACCTGGGGCGAACAGTCCTGGCAGGAGATGATGTACTTCCGCGTCAACTACCGCTGGGCTGACGAGACCGTCGACAACGTCCGCAACGACCTGCAGGACAAGCTGATGGACTCGCGCACGATCGGCGCGCTCGACAACAACGCTGACAACAAGGTCCAGATCGACGAGCTCACCGGCACGATGGCGTCGGTCCGCACCCGCTTCAAGGATCTCGACACCAACGCAGACGGCGGCCTCGATAAAGCCGAACTCGCCGCCGGCAACGTCTCCCGCGCCTCCGCCACGCGCGACCTGAAAGACGCCGACATCGACCTCTAGGCCGATCAAGCACAAACACCGGAAAGGCCCGCTGGAAACAGTGGGCCTTTTCATTTCCAGATCCGCTCACCGCTTGTCATCCCGGAAGCGCGCAGCGCTATCCGGGACCCACTGCGCCAGCGCGACACCCCATCAATGGATCCCGGTTCTCCCTTCGATCGACCGGGATGATAGACAGCAGACAGCCCTCATCCTGAGGAGCGCAGTAAAGCTGCGCGTCTCGAAGGACGAGGGCGCACTCACCACCGTGAACCAACCGACCCATCCCCCTCCGTCTCGCTTGCCACGCAAGCGATCCACCTCCCCCTGCTCCGCATGGGGAGGCAACTCACCACCAGCGCCTTGCCTCCACCGCCGAAGGCGGGGGAGGTGGATCGCCGACGAAGTCAGCGAGACGGAGGGGGCACCCACCCACCGCTCTCTCGAACGATCTTCCCCCGCTTGCGGGGGAAGTGGATCGCGGCGAAGACGCGAGACGTTGGGGGCGAGTCATACGCACCGCACTCGCAACTCGCCCGTCAACGCTTCGCGTTGACCCGAGGCTTCGCCGTACTTGCCTCGTTTCACGGGGGAAGATCTCCCGCCAGATCCCGCACATCTCACGCATCAGATTGGGGGATAACTTCCGACGCCTCCCAACACATTCAACGCACTACGCTCGCACAGTAGGGGACGGACGTAATCACGCCATCCCCACCCTCCAGACCCATGCGATTATGCCCCCGCACTGACATGAGGGAGGTCTCGATAGTCGACCGAAGCTTTCAGGATGTCAGGGCGTCGGTCGCGTGGCCGTCGGCGTGTTGGGCTCCGGTGGACGACCCTTCAAGGAAGCCAGTCGGGACTCGGGGAGGGCGTA
>JAUYSA010000456.1 GCA_030696545.1 Hyphomonadaceae bacterium | reverse complement strand
GCCGCCCGGGACGACGACACCAAGGTCATCATTCTGGCCGCCAATGGGCCTCATTTCTCTTCCGGCCATGATCTTCGCGCCCTCAACTATGTCGAGGACATGGCGCAATACGACCCAGTCGGCACATGGTGCGGCTTCTCCTGCAAAGGAGCCGAGGGCCGTATGGCGATCGAGAAAGAGATCTACATCGGCTTTTCCGAGCGCTGGCGGAACATCCCCAAGGTTACGATTGCCCAGGTCCAGGGCAAGGTGATCGCCGGCGGCTTGATGCTGGTCTGGCCCTGCGACCTCATCGTGGCGTCGGACGATGCGATGTTCGCGGACAACACGGTGGCGATGGGGGTTTGCGGCGCCGAGTTCTTCAACCACCCCTGGGAAGTCGGGGTCCGCAAGGCCAAGGAGATGCTGTTCACCAGCGAATTCCTGGAGGCGCGGGATGCGCTGCGGCTGGGGATGGTCAACCACGTCGTCACGCGCGATGAGTTGGCCGAATTCACCCTGTCGCTCGCCAACAGGATCGCCGCCAAGCCAAGCTTCGCGCTGAAGCTGGCGAAGGAGGCGGTGAATGCCGCTCAGGACGCCCAGGGCCGACGGGTGGCGATGCAGACGAGCTTCGCGCTCCACCAGCTCAGCCACGCCCACAACTTCGACCAGTTCGGCATGCTCGTGGATCCAAGCGGGATCATGTCCGGGGCGCTGAAGTCCGATCCGCGCTGGCAGAAGCCCGAGGAGGCAGCCTGAAATGATGGCCGGCGCGCGAACGGCTCTTGCAAGCAATGGAGTACCAGATGGAAGACTTTAGGCTGCTGATCAACGGCGAACTCGTCGCCGGAGACCTGTCGATGGAGGTCATCAATCCCGCCACCGAGGAGGTGATCGCTCGCTGCCCGCGGGCCTCGATGGCGCAGCTTGAGGCCGCCGTCGCCGCAGCCAAGGCAGCCTTCCCGGGCTGGAGCGAGACGCCGCTCGAGGTCCGCGCCAAGGCGCTGGTGGCGATCGCCGACCGTGTTGACGCCAATATCGATAAGCTCGCGCGGCTGCTGACGCAGGAGCAGGGCAAGCCGCTCGCCGATGCGACGAGCGAGGTCGCCGGCACCGCCGCCTTTTTCCGCTACTTTGCCACGCTCGACCTCCCGGTCGAGGTGATCGAGCAAACCAGCGAGCGGCGGGTCGAGGCGCACCGGCGTCCGCTCGGCGTCATCGCCGCGATCATTCCGTGGAATTTCCCGCTGCTTCTCGCCGCCTTCAAGCTTCCGGCAGCACTGCTCGCGGGCAACACGGTGGTGGTCAAGCCGGCTCCGACCACGCCGCTAGCGACGTTGGAACTCGGCCGGCTGATCGCCGATGCTCTCCCGCCCGGAGTGTTGAACATCATCGCCGACGCCAACGATCTGGGTGATGCATTGACGTCCCATCCCGACGTGCGCAAGATTTCGTTCACCGGATCGACGGCGACCGGCGCCAAGGTCATGGCCAGCGCCGCGTCGGCATTGAAGCGGCTGACGCTGGAACTGGGCGGCAACGACGCCGCCATCGTCCTCGCCGACGCCGAGCCCAGGGAAGTCGCGCCAAAGATCTTCGGGGCAGCCTTCGCCAACAGCGGCCAGGTGTGCATCGCGATCAAGCGGCTTTACGTGCATGAGTCGATTTACGACCGCATGTGCGACGAACTCGTCGGCCTCGCCGAAGGCGCGATCGTGGGCGATGGGCTCGAGCAGGGGACCCAATACGGCCCGTTGCAGAACCGCATGCAATTCGAGAAGGTCAAGCAGCTGATCGACGAGGCCCAGCAGGTGGGCAATGTCATCGCCGGCGGTTCGGGAGGCCAAGGCAAAGGCTTTTTCATCCAGCCGACCATCGTCCGCGATATCGAGGATGGCACCCGGCTGGTGGACGAGGAGCAGTTCGGACCGGTTCTTCCGGTGATCAAGTTCAGCGACCCCGAAGACGCGCTGCTGCGGGCCAATGCCTCGCCCTTCGGTTTGGGCGGATCGATCTGGTCGAAGGACGTCGATCGCGCGTACCAGCTCGCAGAGCGGATGGATGCCGGCACCGTGTGGGTGAACAAGCATCTGGACGTTGCGCCGAACATCCCGTTCGGCGGCTCCAAACAGTCAGGCCTCGGGGCCGAACTGGGCCAGGACGGCCTTCACGAGGTCACTCAACTCAAGATCATCAATGTTGCGCTGGAGCCGGCGCACACCGATTGACGAAGCGGAGGTTGCCATGTCTGAAGTAAGAAATCTCTCCTACCTCGTGCTCGGGGTCAGCGACTTCGACGCTTGGGAATCGTTTGCGACCGAGGTGGTCGGAATGCAGGTCGGCGACAGGACCAACGACAGCATGAAGCTGCGCATGGACGATCTTGCGTATCGCATCGTCCTGGAGCATGATCCGAGCGACGACATTCGCGCCGCCGGCTGGCAGGTCGATGACGAAGACAGCCTGATGGAATTTGTCGAACGCGCCCGCGGAGCCGGAGTTCCGGTCGAGCGCGGTGACGAGCAACTCTGCGCCCGCCGGCAGGTGGTGGACCTGTACTCCTGCGTCGATCCCAATGGCATCACGCACGAAGTCTTCTTCGGACCGACGCGTGCGAGGGGCGCCGATCCGTTCCGCTCGACCGGCATTCGCAAGGGTTTTCGCACCGGCAGCTTCGGCATCGGTCACATTCATCCCTGGGCGAATAGCGAAGCCGAGACAGTGCGTTTTTTCACCGAAGCGCTGGGTCTTGAGCTGTCCGGATACATGCGGCCCGAGCAGCCGTTCAACATCACCTTCCTTCACGCCGCCTGCCGTTGCTATCACGCCGTGGCCATCGCCCAGTTCCCGAGCGAAAAGCGGCTCGGCCACATCGGCCTGGAGGTGAACGACTTCAACGACGTGGGCTTCGCCCTCGATCGGGCGAAGAAGGCGGGGGTCCCGATCACCGCCTCCCTGGGGCGGCATCCCAATGCTGAATCGGTCTCGTTCTACATGCGCACGCCATCGGGCTTCGAACTCGAAATCGGCAATGGCGAGATCATGATCCCCGAGGAGAACTGGCAAGCGCAGACGTTCATGGAGTTCAGCGAATGGGGCCACGATCGGCAGGAGCGCTTCGGTCAATGAAGGCCGGTTCGGACATGCCGGGGCCGGCAAGCGGCGCGTACTAGTCGGAGAAACACGGCCGTGCATCCACGGGAGCATGCGAGGACCTCGCCGGACAAGCCGGCGTGCATCATGGCGAAAAGCGGCGAGTTGCTGACCTATCGCCAGCTTGACGAGGCATCCAACCGAACGGCTCATCTGCTCCGCCGCGCCGGCTTGCGCGCCGGAGACATGGTCGGCGTCATGATGCACAACTGCCTGACATTTCTGGAGGTGACCTGGGCCGCTCAGCGCTCCGGACTATATTATGTCAGCATCCCCAGCTCGGTCAGCGAGCGCGAGCTGCACTACATCCTGAGTGATTCGGGCGCGCGAGCCTTGCTCTATTCGTCGGATCTCGATGCGGTGGCGCGCGCCGCTACCGAGAGTCTCCCTCACGTCAAACGTTATCCCGCCGGCGATGCAGCCCGGCCGGACAGTCTTGAACGTGCCACCGAAACCTTGCCCAGCGATCCGATCGCCGACGAGGAACCGGGACAGGACATGGTCTATTCCTCGGGCACGACCGGCAACCCCAAGGGGATCAAGCATCCTCGTCCGACCGGCGGCATCAGCGAGCTCACCGGGGTCTCCAAGCTTGCCCACGGCCTCTACGGGATGGGACCCCGTAGCGTCTACTTGTGCCCGGCGCCGCTCTACCATGCCGCGCCGCTGCGGTTCTCGATGGCGGCTGTGCAGCTTGGCGGCACCGTGGTCATCATGGAGAAGTTTGACCCCGAGGAGGCGCTCGCGGCGATCGAGCGATACCGGGTGACTCACGCGCAATGGGTGCCGACCCATTTCGTCCGGATGCTCAAGCTGCCGCCGTCGGTGCGCGAGCGGTACGACATGTCGTCTCTGGTCAGCACCTTTCATGCGGCAGCGCCGTGCCCCAGCGAAATCAAACAGCAGATGATCGACTGGTGGGGGCCTATCGTTCACGAATATTACGGGAGCAGCGAACTGAACGGCCTCACCGCGGCCACTGCGCAGGAGTGGCTTTCCCGCAAGGGCACCGTCGGGCGAGCGGTCATGGGGACAATCCACATCTGCGACGAAGCGGGCGAGCCGGTGCCGCCGCGCACCGAGGGTGCCATTTACTTTTCCGATGCGACACCCATAGAATACCACAACGACCCCGAGAAAACCCGTCAGGCGGCCAACCAATATGGCTGGACGACGGTGGGCGACGTCGGCTGGGTCGATGAGGAAGGCTACCTCTACCTGACCGACCGCAGGAGCTTCATGATCATTTCGGGCGGGGTCAACATCTATCCGCAGGAGATCGAAAACCTGCTGATCGAGCACCCGGCGGTGGCCGATGCGGCGGTGATCGGGGCGCCCGATGCTGACCTTGGCGAACGGGTGGTCGCTGTCGTCCAGCCGATGGACTGGTCGGCGGCCGGAGACGCCTTGGCCCGCGAGCTGGACAGCTATCTGCGAGCCAACCTCAGCCCGGTCAAAATCCCCAAGCAGATCGATTTTCTCCGCGAGCTTCCGCGCCAGCCCACGGGCAAGCTGTTCAAGCGACTGTTGCGGGACAGCTATCGAAACGCCGAATCCGGCGAAACGGCGGCAGCCGCCCGATGACGGCAGCCGAGGTCGGGTAGCCCCGTCCGCTCGGGGTCACTGTTCACCTGTCCGTCGTCAGAACATTTGGCGCAGATCGCGGCTTAGATTAGCGGAGTGTCGGCCTCGTCTGGGGGTTGGTGTTAGGCGGCGAGCTTGCGGTGCTGCAAGCGCCGATGTTCGATGGTCTGTCGCTTGATCCTTTCGCGCTGTTTGATGATGGCTGGGGCTCTGCCGAAGTAGGCATCGGCGGGCGTGACGTTATCGAGGCTCTCGTGATAGCGGCGAACGTTGTAGTGCTCGACGAACGCCTCGATCTGGGCCTCGAGGTCGCCCGGCAGGAAGTAGTTTTCCAGCAGGATGCGGTTCTTCAGGGTCTGGTGCCAGCGTTCGATCTTGCCTTGGGTTTGGGGGTGGAACGGCGCACCGCGGACATGGCTCATGCGTTGGGCCTCGATGTATTCGGCCAGCTCGCTGGCGATGTAGCTCGGCCCATTATCTGACAGCAGCCGGGGCTTGTGGTTCACCGTGGCGCGGTCGCAGCCTGAAGCCGCCAGCGCCAAGTCGAGCGTGTCGGTGACGTCCTGGGCGCGCATCGTGCTGCACAGCTTCCAGGCAATGATGTAGCGCGAGAAGTCGTCGAGTACGGTCGAGAGGTACATCCAGCCCCAGCCGACGATCTTGAAGTAGGTGAAGTCGGTCTGCCACATCTCGTTGGGCCGGGTGGTCTGAGTGTGGAAGCGATCGGCCGCCTTGATCACCACGTAGGCCGGGCTGGTGATCAGATCATGGGCCTTGAGCAGGCGGTAAACCGTGGCTTCGGACACCAAGTAGCGGTTCTCGTCGGTGAAGCGCACCGCCAACTCCCGCGGGCTCAACTCGGACTGCTCCAACGCCAGCTCGATGATCTGGTCGTAGATGCCTGGCGGGATCCGGTTCCACACCCGGCTCGGTGCCGATGGGCGATCTTCCAGCGCTTCCGGTCCGCCCTCAAGATAGCGATCATACCAGCTAATGGGATGGACGGCTCTCCCAACTCGGGTGCACCGTTGTGCTCCAGGAAGAGGAAGGAGGAAGACATGACCATCGAGGTACTCGGCATCGACTTGGCGAAGAACGTGTTCCAGCTCCATGGGGTGGATCGCAAAGGCAATGCGGTTTTCAAGCGCCGGGTCATGCGTGACCAGCTGCTGTCTGTGCTCACCGGCATCGAGCGCTGTACGATCGCGATCGAGGCTTGCACGGGCGCCTTTTGCTGGGCGCGCCAGTTCGAAGCACTCGGACACAAGGTAAAGATCGTCAGTCCGCAATATGTGAAGCCGTTCGTCCGCAGGCAAAAGAACGATGGCAACGATGCCGAGGCGATCTGCACGGCCGTACGCCAACCCCACATCCCGCTGGTGCCCAAGAAGACCGTAGAGCAGCAGGATATCCAGGCGCTCCATCGGGCCCGTCAGCGTCTCGTCAACCACCGAACCGCCTTGGTCAGCCAGATGCGCGGGCTGTTGCTTGATCGAGGCATTGCCTTCGCCAAATCGATTACCCGGGCAAGGCGCATGATCCCGGACATTCTCGTGCGTGCCGAGTCCGGTCTGTCGACTATGGCTCGCGAGACCATTGCCGAGCTTTGGGATTTCTTCTGCGATCTTGATCGCCGCATCGCGACTTTCGACAAGAAAATCGAAGTTGTTTTCAAAGCGAGCGAACCATGTCAGCGCGTCGCCAGGATCAAAGGCGTTGGCCCTAAAACCGCGACAGCCATGGTGGCGGCAGTCGGCGATGCCTCAGACTTCAGAAATGGTCGCCATATGGCCGCTTGGCTCGGGCTGGTGCCGCGCCAGTTTTCGAGCGGCGACAAGGCCGTACTCATGGGCATCTCCAAACGAGGAAGCCAGCATCTGCGTAGTCTGCTGGTTCACGGCGCCCGTGCCGTTGTGAGAACGGCTACCAACAAGAACGACCCCATGAGCCAGTGGGCCAACCAACTTCGGGAGCGACGCGGCTTCAACCGCGCAACGGTTGCCATCGCCAACAAGAACGCACGGATAATCTGGGCCGTGCTTCGAACGGGCGATCACTACCGCGCCGCCGCCTGAAGATCGAACCAGTTTGCGAGTAGACGGAGAAATGGACTGCACTGATCGAGCCGACGCGCGACGAACCTGACTTTTATCGAGGCCAGCAAGGCCTACCAGCTGTAGAGGTGCGCGTGTGCGGATTCCCCATTTGGGCGCTCTGGGAAACCAGCTGACGCCGGATAGATGTTTGCAACTGATCCACGCAGAACGTTTCGAAATCAACTTGCAAAGGGAGAGCCGTCCATAGAGGTAGAACGTCCGGCGGGCGATCCCGAGCTGGTCCAGCGTCCGCTTGGCCGGCAGGTGCGACTGCTCGACGATCGGGATGATCTCAAGCTTCTCGGATGCAGGATACCTCATTCGTCGTCGCCCCCATCCGCAAGAATGCTTTTTTTGAGCAGACGGTTCTCGAGCGTCAGGTCAGCAACGCACTCCTTCAGGGCACCAGTCTCGCGGCGCAGATCCTTGACCTCGTCGGTGGTGGCGGCACGGGCGGTGTCGCCCGCCAGACGCCGCTTACCCGCCTCCATGAACTCCTTCGACCAGGTGTAATACAGGCTCTGCGCGATGCCTTCCTTGCGGCACAGCTCGGCGATGCTGTCCTCGCCGCGCAAGCCTTCCAGCACGATCCGGATCTTGTCTTTGGCCGAGAAGTGTCGCCGTGTCGCCCGGCGGATGTCCTTCACCACCTGCTCCGCAGGCTTCTTCGCGATTGAGGATTTGGCTCTCATCTTATGGGATGGACGCCTCCCGCAAGCGGGCCGAGCATGTTGCCACAGCGACCGGGAAGAGGAGTTCATCACATGCAAATGCTAGCGATCGATTTGGGCAAGCAGTCTTTTCACATCTACGGGATCACTTGCGAAGGTGAGGTAATCTCGCGGAAGGTTAGCAGGGCAAAGCTGGTCGATGCGGTGACCAGATTGCAACCGCAGTCGGTCGCGATGGAAGCCTGCGCCAGTTCACACCACTGGGGCCGCGTCTTCGAGGCGCTGAGTTATGCCGTTCGCCTGATCCATCCGCGTTTCGTCAAGCCATTCGTGAAGGGATCGAAGAATGATGCGGTTGATGCCGAAGCCATTTTCGAAGCTGCCAACAGGCCAACCATGCGGTTCGTGCCGCTGAAGAGCGTCGAACAGCAGGATCTGCAAGCTCTGCACCGAACGCGTGACAGACTGATCGTGCAGCGCACCGCGTTGATCAATCACACTCGTGGTCTTTTGGCCGAGTATGGCGTCGTCATGCCGGCAGGTGCGTCCCGGTTCCGGCTGCAGGTCGACAAGATGATCGAAATTGCCGAACTATCGCACTTGGCGAAGGACCTGTTCCTGAAGCTCGTCGAGGAGTATCGCGACTTGGATGCCAGAGTATCCACTCTGGATGACATGCTGGTTGATATCTGCCGGAGAGACGATC